>CADAGW010000321.1 GCA_902787475.1 uncultured Eubacteriales bacterium | reverse complement strand
AGGATCCCTTTCTGGAGGCCATGGCGGACGCGGCATGGGGCGTGGACAGCTATATGGGCGACAGCATCGTGTATATCAGCGTGCTGAACCGGCTGTCCGTGGACTGCGACTGCGACGGGAACCCGGCGGAGCCGGACATGCACGACATCGGTATTCTGGCCTCCACAGACCCCTTGGCTATCGACCAGGCGGCCATCGACCTGGTGTACGCCATGCCGGACAGCGGGAGCCTGGTCAGGCGCATCGAGAGCCGGAACGGGCTTCATACCCTGGAGGCCGGGGAAGCCGTGGGGCTGGGGAGCAGGCAGTACCGCCTGGTGAGCCTGGATGATTGAGTGGCTTCGCCGGGAGGCGGTGTACCTGTGGTACTATCTGGACATACAGGTGCGGCAGATCGCCCCGTACTGGGCGCTGGGGATCATACTGGGCAGCGCGGTGTCCGTGTTTGGGAAAAGGCACATCCACGGTGCCTTCGCCCGGATGGGGCGGAAAAGGATGGGGTGGCTGGGGGTGATCCCGGCCAGTCTCTTGGGCGTGGCGTCGCCGCTGTGCATGTACGGCACCATACCCATCGCCGCCGGCTTTTCGGAGCAGGGGGTGGGGGACGACTATCTGGCGGCGTTCATGATGGCCAGTGTGCTGCTCAATCCCCAGCTGATCTTTTACAGCGCCGCGCTGGGGCGGGCGGCGGTGGTGATCCGGTGCGTGAGCTGCGGTCTGTGCGGCTGCGCCGCCGGGTGGCTGATCCGCCTGTTTTACAGCGGGAAGGGCAAGTCCTTTTTCGACTTCACCGGCTTTCATGAGGGGGCGGGAAGGGACACAGACCCCAATATGGCGATGCGGTTTGTGAAAAACGTATGGCGCAATATACGGGCCACCGGGCCCATGTTCGCGCTGGGGATATTGCTGACGGCGCTTTACCAGATCCATGTGCCGGGGGAGCTTGTAAGCGGCCTGTTCGGCAAAAACGAGGGGTTCGGCGTGCTGATGGCGGCCACCATAGGGGTGCCGCTGTATATGTGCGGCGGGGGCACCATACCGCTGCTTCAGCAGTGGCTGGTGGACGGCATGAGCCTGGGCAGCGCGGCGGCGTTCATGATCACCGGGCCCGCCACCAAGATCACAAACCTGGGAGCGGTCAAGACCGTGCTGGGAATGAAGCGTTTTTTGCTGTATATGCTCTTTGCCATGGCCTTCGCCTGGGGAACGGGTATCATCGTGAACCTGTGGACATGAAAGGGAGGAACGACACATGAAGGAGAAGATCACACAGACCGCGGGGCGGGACCAGCTGGGGGAATTCGCGCCCATGTTCGCCCACCTGAACGACGACGTATTGTTCGGCGAGGTGTGGAACGAGGAGGCCATTGACACCAAGACCAAATGCATCGTGACGGTGGTGGCGCTGATGGCGTCGGGCATCACGGACAGCTCTCTTGGCTATCACCTCCAAAATGCCAAGGCCCACGGGGTGACCAGGGAGGAGATCGCCGCCGTCATTACCCACGCGACGATGTATGTGGGCTGGCCCAAGGGCTGGGCGGTGTTCAGGCTGGCCAAGGAGATATGGAAGGATTAAGGAGGATGCGGAATATGAAAAGATTCGTTTGCCTGCTGGCGGCCCTTTGCCTTGTGATGGGCGGCGCGGCGCTGGCCCGGGAGGAAGAAAAGAGCGATACGCTGGTGGTGTATTTTTCCTGCACCGGCACCACCAGGGGCGTGGCGGAGAAGCTGGCGAAGGTGACCGGGGCCGACCTGTATGAGATCGTGCCGGCGGAGCCCTATACGGAGGAGGATCTGAACTACCGCGACCGGAGCACCCGGGCCACCCGGGAGCAGGACAATCCCGAGACCCGGCCGGAGATCGACGGGGAGGACATCGACCTGACGGGGTATGCGACCATATACATAGGGTATCCCATCTGGTGGGGAGAGGAGCCCCGGATCCTCTGCACGTTCGTTGAGAAGTATGACTTTACCGGCATCACCGTGATCCCCTTCTGCACCAGCGGAGGAAGCGGAATGGGGAGAAGCGGCGAGGATCTGGCACAGCTGGCCGGTACAGGAGAGTGGCTCAATGGCGCGCGGCACAGCGGCGGCGTGTCCGAGGAGGCGCTCATGGACTGGGCCCAGGGACTGAAATAACACTGGGGAGGGCGGAGCATGAACCGGCAGAGGATCACACGGAGGATCGTGGACGGGGCCATGACCGTCCTCCTTCTGCTGCTCATGGCCTATCAGGTGACGGGGGAGGCCCTGCACGAATATCTGGGGGTGGCCATGACGGCGCTGGTGATCGTGCATCAGGTATTGAACCGGAGATGGTACGGCGCGGTGCTCAGGGGCCGGTATACGGCCTATCGGGCGGTGTCCACCGCAGTGACGGCGCTTTTGCTGGCATCCTTCGCCCTGACGGCCTTCTGCGGCATGGCCATGAGCGGCTACGCCGTGCCCTTTCTCTACGGCATGGCCCGGCTGTCCTTCGTGCGGGCGTATCATTTGAGCATGTCCCACTGGGCATTCGTGCTGATGGGGCTTCATCTGGGCCTCCACATACCGGCCATGCTGGCTCCGTGGAGGGCCGGGGGGCCAGCCCGGACGGCGCTGGCCGCAGCCTGCGCCGCGGCGGCGGGGGCGGGGATGTGGGTGTTTATACGGAACGGCATGACGGACTACATGCTCTTTCGGGTACCCTTCGCCTTCTTGGACTACGACAAGCCGGCGGCGCTGACGCTCCTTGAAAACGGGGCCATGCTGCTGTTTTGGGCCTTTGCGGGGTGCCAGGGGGCACGGCTCCTCAGGGGCGGGGAAAAGAGATATGTGCCAATGCTGTGGATATTGGCCGCCGCGGCGGCGGCGGGGGGACTGTATCTTGCCTTTGGAACAGTATGACGCAGATTTATGACCGCGCTTTTCGGCGCGGCCTTTTTTGCGCTCTGTTAATGGATATATCCTTGACAGCGGGGGGCGGGAAACGGTATA
>CADAGW010000320.1 GCA_902787475.1 uncultured Eubacteriales bacterium | reverse complement strand
GGCTGATCGGCGAGAATGGCTTCTGGCTGCTGCTCTCCGGCGGCATCGCCTACACCGTGGGCGCGGTGCTCTACGCCGTGGGGCGCAAGCGTCGATACGCCCACTCCGCCTTCCACGTGTTCGTGGTGATCGGCAGCCTGCTGCACTTCCTGTGCATCCTGCTGCACGTCCTGTAAATACAAAGAGGCTGTCTCAAACAACGTCCGAATGTGTTTTGAGACAGCCCTTTTTATTTACGCTCTGTAGATCGCCTTTCTCACCGGCCAGGCCAGCAGCGAGGCGGCGACGATCTTCACCGCGTCGCCCGGCAGGAACGGGATCACGCACATGCCCAGGGCCGCGCCCAGAGGGTTCTTCGTCTGGATCACGAACCAGGCTGTGCCAATGATGTACAGGGCCGCGGTGCCCAGCGCCATGAAGGCCGGCAGCTTCCACCTGGGCCCCGCCTCTGTCTGGCCCGGCTTCACGCCCAGACCCGTGATCAGCGCGCAGGGCAGGTAGCCCGCCAGATAGCCGCCGGTCACGCCGATCAGCTTCTGGAACCCGCCGGAGAACCCGGAGAACACCGGCACGCCCACCAGCCCGATGAGCAGGTAGATGGCCACGGCCAGGGGGCCCCGCTTCGCGCCCAGCACCGCCCCCGCCAGGTACACGGCGAAGGAGGCCAGGCTCAGCGGGATCGGGCCGATGGAGATGCTCAGCGGCCCGGCCACGCAGATCAGCGCCGTCATCACCGCGACAAGGGTCATATCTTTGGTTTTCATTTCATTTCCTCATTTCAGCTTCAGACTGATTTCCCCGGAGCCGACCCGGGTAACGCCGCTTTCCGTGCGGATCACCAGCCGGCCGGCCTCATCAATGTCCAGCGCCTGCGCCTCGAAGCGCTCGTCGCCCTGGATCACCAGCACGTCCCGGCCGATGACATTGGAGCGCGCGCGGCTCTCCGCCATGAACTCCCCGGTCTCGATCTGGCCGTACAGTTCTTCCAGCTGGTTGGAGATCCCGGCGATCAGGCGGCTTCGGGACACGGCGTGACCGCACTCGTTTTCGATGGACGTGGCGATGTCCTGAAGCTCCGGCGGGAAGGTCATCTTCGTCACGTTGATGCCGATGCCCAGCACCGCGTATTCCAGGCCGCCGGTCTCGAAGTCCATGCTGGCCTCGCAGAGGATGCCGCAGACCTTTTTACCGCCGATGAACAGGTCATTCACCCATTTGATCTTCACATCCACGTCGGAAAGCGCCTCGATGGCCCGCGCCACCGCCACCGCCGCCATGGAGGTGATCATCACGGCCTTGTCGGCCAGCAGCTTCGGCCTGAGCACATAGGTGATGTACACCCCGGAGTGCTCCGGCGAGAAGAAGGAGCGTCCCATGCGGCCCTTGCCGCCGGACTGGGATTCCGCCACCACCAGATAGCCGTGGGGCGCGCCGGTGGATGCCAGAGCCTTGGCGCGGGTGTTGGTGGAGTCCAGCCGCTCGTTGACCTCCATGCGCCGGGCAAGGACGTCGGTTGTAAGCCAACGCTCGATCTCCGGCTGGCTGATGCGATTGGGCGAATCCACCAGCCGGTATCCCCGGTTCGTGGCTGCGTCGATGGCATAGCCCTCCCTGCGCAGCTGTTCGACGGCCTTCCAGACGGAATTTCGGCTGACGCCCAGCCTCCGGGCCAGGCGCTCGCCGGACATCGGCGCATCCTCGCCCATCAGCGTGCGCAGCACGTCGTTTTTCGTGGACATGGTAAAACCTCCGCATGCGTTGCCTGTACTGTAGCATGCGGAGGCTTGAATGTCAACGGACCTTTGTTAATAGGGTGACAATTAAATCATTCCCTTTGCTGCTTTTTGCGCGTGAAAGCCCAGTAGAGAAGCCAGAGCACGGCGTCGATGCCCAGCAAGAAAAGGCCCAACCGCGTCTCCCAGATCGTGGGAAAGGGGATGTTGCCGTCGGTCAGGGCATCATAGGAAAACTGGATCTCGTCCCCCTCGCCGGGGATCATCGACAGGTCCGGGACCCGGTAATGGACGGTTTCCGTCTCTCCGGTATCCAGGGTCCGCACCTTCACATCCGCCTTGTAGCCGGTGTACCTGTGCCGGCGCCGTCCCGTGCCGTGGGTGTGGGTGGTGGTGCTGATGCGGCCCACGCGGGTGACCACGGCAGCCCTGTGGGGCGCAAGCTGGTCATGGAGCAAGAACGAAAACCACCAGATACCGGTAGAGTATGATGAGAAATCATCCTCATACTGCACCTTTGATGAGTGGGAGAATCTTGCCTTCACAGATGAAGCCATTGCTGAGGCAGAAACATCAATTGGTATGTAGTCATGGTAAAAGGAAGAAAGAGAAGGGGAGGGAAGGGGCCCCTTTTCTTTCTTTATATATTTCTTTCTTTTGGTGGGGAAGGGTGGGGTAGAGAAAGATAGAAAAAAAACCTCTACATGCTAAGAGTTTAAGGAGTAGTAGTTAGGGGTGCAGGGGGAAGGAGGAGAACCATCAAGAGGACTATAAATTAAATTTTATAATCATGTAAATCCAAACAACCCACTTCCTATACTTTGGTTGGGCTACTACCATATAGTAGCATTGTTTAATCCTATTAACCCAATCAGGGTGGTACCACATATGTTCCGTGGTCTGAAATTGGGATAATCTATGAAATCCACCAATCCATTTTTGGGTAGTCTCAACAGGGTAGTATAGAATCCTGTTGGGGCTAACCCAATTATTGGAATCATAAAATCCTGACAACTCACCTCCTATAATTTGAACCGAAGAAAAGGTTCAACAGTATTCTATTATTAACAACTAAAAACCAGTACTATTATGGCAACTGTAACTTTTGGGACTAAAATGTCCGTCAGGGATTTCCTTGCATCCAAGAACATCAGCAAGGGCAATAAGGTTTTCTTCAACTATATGAAGAAGAAGGGAACCAGTGAAGATGCGTTCTACAATGATGAGAGTGGCAAGGAAACCACCATCAAG
>CADAGW010000319.1 GCA_902787475.1 uncultured Eubacteriales bacterium | reverse complement strand
GTCCTCTGTGCCGCTCGGAACCCCCGCGTCATTGCGGGGAGCGATGCGACGAAGCAATCCGCCCTCTGTGCCGCTCGGAACTCCGCGTCATTGCGGGGAGCGATGCGACGAAGCAATCCGTCCCCCCGTCCTCCCTCCGCCCCACGGCATCCCCTTGAGGGGAAGCAGTCCGCGAAAGAGACGCATGCGGTGTTCCCATCTCTCCGCGCTCCATACGCCTGTCCCTGATCGGGCCCTTCCTTATCCCTTCATGATCTCCAGCGCCCGCCGGGCCGCGGCCTGCTGGGCCGCCCGCTTGGACCGGCCCTGGCCCTGGGAGAGCACCTCCCCAGCGCACAGCACCTGCATACTGAACACCGGGTCGTGATCCGGCCCGGTGCGCCCGGTCTGTTCATATAAGGGGGTCTCCATGCCCTGGCTCTGCACGTATTCCTGCAGCCGGGTCTTATAGTCCACCTCCGCCGTGGGCCCGTTTTTGAGGGCCTCGTCAAGCGCCAGATATACCACGCCGAAGGCCGCGTCCCGGCCCCCGTCCAGATACACCGCGCCGATCACCGCTTCCATCACGTCCGAAAGGATGCTGGGCTTGTTCCGCCCGCCGCCCCTCATTTCTCCGGTGCTCAGCCGGATCTCCCGGCCCAGCTCCAGCCGCCTGGCGGCCTCCGCCAACGAGCCCTCCTTCACCAGCGCCGCCCTCGTCCTGGTCAGCTGCCCCTCGGGAGCCTCCGGGTCGTGGGTATACAGCCACTCACTCACCGCCAGCTCCACCACGGCGTCTCCCAAAAACTCCAGCCGCTGATAGTTTTCCCCCTTCCCCACCGACGGGTGGGTCAGAGCGGTCTTCAAAAGATCCCTTCGGACGAAACGGTAGCCGATCCGCTCCTCGAGCTGGTTCACTTGGCGTTTTCCTCCAGGAAATCCACGATGTCGCCCACCGTCTTCATGCTGGTGAGCACGTCGTCGGACACGATCAGGTTGAACTCATGCTCCAGATCCACGATCATGGCCATGATATTGAAGGAATCCGCGCCCAGATCCTCAAAGAACCGGCTCTCCCGCTTGATATCCTTCACGTCCACGTTCAGCTGCTCGCTCAAAAGCTTGGCTACTCTTTCAAACATCTCTCATATCCTCCAAATCTGTATTTCTGTGTTTATTTCGCCTCGTCCCGGCTCATCTGCTCCACGCCCTGCCTGATCAGCCCGGTCACGTCCTCCCGGATCATGCTCCGGGCCTGCCTTATGGCGTTCATCACGGCCTCGCTGCCGCTGCTGCCGTGGGCCTTCACGATGGCCCCGTTCACGCCCAGCAAAGGCGCCCCGCCGTACTTTTCATAGTCCAGACTGTTTTTGACGTTTTTAAACGCAGGCTTCACCAACAGCCCGCCCAGCTGCCTCAATATGCTCCCGCCCTTTAGATTCCGCCTGATCACGGAGAACAGGGCGCTGGACAGCCCCTCGGTGTATTTCAGGATCAGGTTCCCGTCGAACCCGTCCGCCACCGCCACGTCGCAGGCCCCCATGGGGATCTCCCGGGCCTCCACGTTGCCCACGAACCGGTACACCTTCTGCGCCTTCATCTTCTCATAGGCTTCCCGGTACATGCGGCTGCCCTTGTCCGCCTCCACGCCGATGTTCACCAGTCCCACCGTGGGCTTGGGCACGCCCACCAGCTTTTCCATATACGCGGACCCCATCACGCCGAACTGCACCAGATGCTGGCTCTGGCAGTCCACGTTGGCCCCGCAGTCTATGAGCAGAAACGGCTTGTCCCGCCCGGGGAACACCACCGCCAGCGCCGGCCTTTCGATCCCGGGTATCCGCCCCACGTGGAACGCCCCGCAGGCCAGCACGGCCCCGGTGCTCCCGGCGGACACCATGGCCTGGCACTTGCCCTCCTTGAGCTCCAGAGCGCAGCGCACCATGCTGGAATCCTTCTTTTTGCGCATCTCCATGATGGGCGCTTCCTCCGGGTCGATGACCTCCCGGGCGTCCACGATCTCGATCCTCTCGCTCTGGGGCAGAAGGCCGCGCAGCTTCTCCTCCGGCCCAAACACCCGCAGATACACGTCCTCCATGCTCTGCACGGCCTTGGCCGCGCCCTCGCATATGGCGCCCGGCGCGTTGTCCCCGCCCATGGCATCCAGCCCGACCACAAATCTGTCCATATACCCATCACACCCTTTTTCACCAATAAAAGTATTATACGACCGAACAGCCCAAAAGTCAACCTGTCCCCCTTCCCCCCGCCCTCCCCACAGAAAACTTAAACTGTTCTCCCCTCAAATCTCCCATCATTCAAAACCTGTCCCCGCCCGAAGGGCGGAAAAGAAGGGATTCCAAAGGGGCGAACGCAGCCGCCGCCCAGTGGGCGAAAAGCGGCGAAGAGAGCCCAATGAGGCAAGGAGTTTTTGAAAATACGGATTTCAAAAACGACTATGCCGAATTGAGGAACAATGTCCCTTTGGCGCAGGTCTGGGCGCGCGCAGCGCCCAGCGTGACCCCCGCCTCCCCGTTCCTCCCCATTGACTTTATACCCTCCATTCGTGTATAATCCATCTATCCCAACACAGGCGAGGTGACCCCATGCGGCAGGTGTTCGTGACCTTCCCCGGCGAGAGCGCCAGATCGCGCGTCCGCGCTGCGCTGGAGGCGGAGGGTCTGCCGGTGCGGGGCCTGTTCCGGGGCGGCGGCGAGACGGTCCGGGCCGTGCGCCTCATGGGCGGCGGCGTGGTGGTCTGCGGCTGGCGGCTTTCAGACATGACCGCCGCGCAGCTGAAGGACGACCTCTCCCGCCTGGCCGCCGTGGTGGCGGTGGCCCGGGGCGACGAGGCCGCCGCCTGCCGTGCCAGCGGCATCCCCGTGGTCAGCGATCCCTTCACCCCCGCGGAGCTCACCGCCCCCGTCGCCGCCCTGGCCGCCGACGCCCCATCCCCCGGCGAAAGCCTGCTGCTGATCCGGGCCAAGTCCCTGCTCGCCCATCGCTTCCTCCAAAGGCTCAGCATGTCCCGCCGCCTGCCCCTCCTCGCTTGCGCCCGCCGCGTCATCCGCCAACTGGAAACGGAGGTCCCTATGCCCGATTTTTCTGCCCTCGAACACATCCTCATCGACCTGCTCCGGGAGACGAATGCCAAGCTGGGCGGCTCCCCCGGCCCCGTGACCCTCTACTACCCCCTTTCCTCCCTCTGCCACATATTGGGCCAGTCCCTCTCCGCCCCCCAAATGGCCGACCTCCTCTCCGCCTTCCCGGCCTTCGCCCAGAGCCGCCTGGGCCCGGTCACCGTCTCTCACGACTCCGACCGCTTCTCCTTCGCCTTCACCGCCCAGGCCACCGACTACGCCCTTTCCACCGCCGCGCCGGACGAATTCATTCCGGCCCTTACCCGCCTCCTCTCCGATCCCCGGGCCACTCTGGAAAGCGTCACCGCCCTCTTCTCCGCCCAGCCGCACCCCTTTATCTTCCGCGATATGCCCGAGGGCTCCGAATTTGACCGGCTCTACCGCTTCACCTCCGGCCCGGATCCCTACGTCTACTGCTTCCACCTCGACATGCTCCGCCTGACGGTGCACCGCTTCCTGCCCGCGGACTTCGAGGACCTTTACGGCGCCCCGGCCCCCACGGCCTGATCCCTTATTATGGGAATTTTTCTTTCCCCCTTGCCAGTGTATTGATTTCATGTTATAATACAGTTACACAACGGAGGGAAAGGAGAATGCCCATGATCATCCGGAATTGTGCCGGCGGCATCGTGTTCTACGGTGACCAGGTGTTTCTTCTCAAAAAGAGAAGCGCCAGAGCCGGGAGGTGGCCCTGGAGCGGGTGCGCATCGAGGCGGGCCTGACGCCCCAGATCGTCTGCGCCGCGGGGGACACCAGCTACGAGTTCTACTCCCTCACCCGCCACTCTCCCGTCTGCAACCGCATCCACTGGTACATCATGCGGGCCGATTCCCCCGCCTACCGCATCGCCTTCGAGCTGGGCTTCACCGACGGGGACTATTTCCCCATCCAGCAGGCGGTGGAGCGGATCACCTACTCCCAGGACAAGGCCCTTTTGCGCCTGGCCTACGAAAAATACCAATCAGCGAATTGACAACACCACTGCTTCTATGGTATAATCATACCAACTTCTAATTTTATCGGGGGGCTTCCGAATGTCTGGACATAATAAATGGACTTCCATCAAGCACAAGAAGGAAAAGACCGATGCCCAAAAGGGTAAGATTTTCACCAAGATCGGCCGTGAGATCGCCATCGCCGTCCGGGAGGGCGGTTCCGCCGATCCCGCCACCAACAGCAAGCTGCGCGACGTGGTGGCCAAGGCCAAGGCCAACAACATGCCCAACGACAACATCAACCGCTCCATCAAAAAGGCCGCCGGCGAAGGCTCCGGCGCCACCTACAAGGAGCTGACCTACGAGGGCTACGGCCCCGGCGGCGTGGCCGTGGTGGTGGAAGCCGTCACCGACAACACCAACCGCACCACCTCCGATATCCGCCATATCTTCGACAAGTGCGGCGGCTCCCTGGGCGCCACCGGCTGCGTCACCTACATGTTCGACCGCAAGGGGCCGGCGCCTCCGACGTGGAGGTGGGCGACAATATGGCTGTCATCTACACCGAGCCCAACGACTTCTCCGCCGTCCGCGAAAGCCTGGAGTCCTCCGGCTGCACCTTCCTCTCCGCCGACCGTTCCATGATCCCCAACAATACCGTGGAGGTCACCGACGAGGAGACCGTGGCCAAGATCCGCAAGCTGGTGGATATGCTGGACGACTACGACGATACCCAGAACGTGTTCCACAACGCCGACCTGCCCGAGGAGGAAGAAGAGGACTGATCCCCGCACCCCATGGAGAGGGCCCGCGCCCTCTCCTTTTTTCGCATATGGCGGCGAGATGGAGCGAGGGGAGGCGCTGAGGCCTGCGCGGCCTCAGACTCCGCGCTTAAGGGCCCAGGCCCTTAAGAATCCCATTTTCGCCCTTCGGGCGGGACATAATGGGTTGATTCTATCGCAGTGTCATTGCGAGGCGGCAAAACCGCCGAAGCAATCCGTCCCCTCCCATGGTCGCCCCCGTTGTCATTTCGAGTCCTTTCGGACGGGACGCAATGGAATGCTC
>CADAGW010000318.1 GCA_902787475.1 uncultured Eubacteriales bacterium | reverse complement strand
TTCGGCAGCGCCTGACGCCGGAGATGCTCCAGGACGTCAATGATGTGATCGCCGGACGCAAGACAGCGGAACAGATCGCAGACGAATCGGATGATCACGACGACTCCGGAGACGGTTCTTCGGGCTGCGGCAGCGAGGGAGGCCAATCGGAAACGAAGCGCGCGCCGAGGGAAGAGCCAAATGGAGGCACGCTGATACTGGACGCGACATGCGCGCCGCAGGCGATACGGTTTCCAACGGATACATCCCTGCTGAACGAAGCCCGGCAGAACACCGAAGAAATCATAGACGCGCTACACGCAGCAGGGCTCACAGACGGCAGGAAACCCCGAACCTATCGCGTGGTCGCGAAGAAGCAGTACAACGGATTCTCCAGGAGCCGCAAAAAGACCAACAGAAGCATTCGAAACACCAGGAAACAACAGCTCAATTTCCTTCGCCGAAATCTGAAGCACATTGATACAGTGATTCAGGATCACCCAGAGGAATGGGAGAAGGCTCTGACCAGGTGGCAACGTGAACGGATGACGGTGATCCGATCGCTGTACGCCCAACAACAGGAGATGTACGAGTCGGGCAGCACGAGGATCGATGATCGCATCGTCAGTCTCAGCCAATCCTGGGTACGTCCAATAGTCAGGGGGAAAGAAAACGCTCCGGTGGAGTTCGGCGCCAAGGTCGGTATGAGCGACATCGACGGCTTTCTGAGGATCGAGTATCTCAGTTGGGACGCATTCAATGAATGCCATACGCTCCAGGGCTCAGTGGAAGCATACAGCAAAGCCTACGGCCACTACCCTGAACGCGTGCTTGCGGATACCATATATCGCACGCGGGATAACCTCCGCTACTGCAAGGAACACGGCATCCATCTCAATGGTCCACGGCTCGGCAAGCCGCCAAAAGATCCTGCGATCCGCAAGCAGGAGCTTCATCTTGAGTGGCTGGAATCAGGCGAGAGGGGCGACATTGAACGGCGCTTCGGTATTGGCAAGCGGTGCTATTCTCTCGGACGAATCACTGCGAAGTTGATGCACACCAGTGAAATCATGATTCAAATGTCTGTTCTGACATTAAATTTGCAGAAGAGGCTCAGGCTTCTTTTGCGCATCTTGTTCGCTTATCTCAGACGTTTCCAGTTTGCTTGGAGTTGTGCATGAGACACTATATAAGTGTAATCCTTTCTCCATTTGACATTTTTCCCGTTTTATGCTATCCTGTTTTCATCAAAGGGGGAGGTCTCATCATGGCCCGTGGAAGACGCTACGACCGCAAACACCGCTACCGCCTGCGGGGTCTGAAATTCATCCGCTTTCTTCTGCTGGTGACGCTGGCGGTGCTGCTTGTGATCCTTCTGGTCCGCTGTGTCCGCCGCCCGGACGGGGCCGACACCCTGAGCCCCGCGGCCCAGCCCACCCAGGCGGTGGATATATCCGCGCCCACCGTCCCCGCGCCGTCTCCCACCCCTGTGCCGGCGGCCCCGGATCCCACGCCGGAGCTCACCCCCGTCCCCACGCCGGAGCCTACACCGGTCCCGGAGGACGTGCTTCAGGACGCCACCCTCCCCGTCTACTCCAGCGCGGACACCCGGGAAAAGGTCATCGCCATCACCGTGGACGACTGCTTCCAGGCCGACGCCCTCAAGGGCATGCTGGACGTGTGCGAAAAATACGACGCCAAGATCACCATATTCCCCATCGGCAAAAACCTGTCCCTGTCCCCCGTGGCCCAGCAGATCGTCCGGGCCCACAAAATGGGCATGGAGATCGAAAACCACACCTTCAACCACACAAAGCTGCATATCCTGTCCGACGAGGACATGGCCGCCGAGATCTACAACGTGGAGACCGCCATCAGCCAGGTGCTGGGTGTCCGCTACCGGGTCCATTTCCTGCGCACTCTGGGCGGCGACAACCGCCACGACCCCCGCACCCACGCCTACATGGCCCGCCTGGGCTACCTGGGCATGGCCCACTGGAGCGTCATCGGCACCGAAGCCTCCCTCAAGGACATCGAGTCCGCCCTGGCCCCCGGCGCGGTCTACCTGTTCCACGCCAATCCCGAGGACTGCCAGCATCTTAAAGACTTCATTCCCTACGCCGTCAAAAAGGGCTACCGACTGGTCACTATGAACCAGCTCTTCGGCCTGCCCGAAAATGAGATCGCCGACCTGCCGCCCCAGGGCAGCGACTACTACGCCGTGCCCTCCCCGGGCCGCTACATCGGCTACCTCACCCATACCCTCAAATCCGGCGTCACCTCCTACGACGTATTCCTCCTCCAAAAGCGCCTCTTGGAGCTGGGCTATCTTCAATACAGCAAGCCCACCGGCTTCTACGGCAAGACCACCGAGCAGGCGGTCCACTATTTCCAATACCAGCACGGCTTCCCCAAAACGGGCAAGGCGGACGAGACCACCCTCGCCGCCCTCTACGCGTCCGACACTCCCCGCATAAACCAGGCCACCATAAACAAAATGGAAGCGGATCTGGGCATCGCCTACCGGGATTATTCCCGGCGATAACCCGCCCGCCTTCCGGAAAGGCGGGAAACCATGCTGCGAAAAAAGATCCGGGAAGCCATGTCCTCCACCCTGCCCATCGTGGCCCTGGCCCTGATCCTGTCCTTCTTCGTGCCGGACATATTCACCGCCGCGGCCTTCGACTCCCCCATAAAGCCTGCCCAGACCCGGCCCATTCCTCCCATTTCCCCTCCCGGTATGGCCTCCCCATGGCTTCCCCCCTGGGGGAAGCTGTCAGCCGAAGGCTGACTGATGAGGGGCACACCCCCACATACAAAAAAGGAAGCGAACGAATGTTCTCTTCCTTTTTTTGCTGCTCTGTTGCTTTTCAGCGCCGTTTCACCATTCGGGCAAATCGGCGCTTTTTTCCTTCTCTCATCTGCGCGCGGTGTGCGACGACAGTCACCCCGAAGGGCTTTTCAGCATTATGCCCTGGCAACTCTCATCTGCGCGCGGGGTGCGACGCGT
>CADAGW010000317.1 GCA_902787475.1 uncultured Eubacteriales bacterium | reverse complement strand
CAGCTCTCCCAGCGCCTCCGGGTCAATGCGGCCCTCCCTGGCGGCCTCCACATATTCCAGCAGCATCTGGCCAAGAGACACACAGCTCATATTGATCCGGGCGGCTTCCTTTTCCGCCGCCAGATCCTCCCGGGTCTTGCCCCGGTTCCTCCAGGCCTTGCGGATTCCCTGAAAGGCGGCGGAAAGTATGCCCAGCGACGCGTCATACGTGGCGGCGTCCAGCACGGCCTCTATGTTCACCCGATTTTCCGACCCGTCCCCGTGGGCGGCCCGCCACAGCGGCGCTTCCTCAGACCCCAGCCTCCGGGTGATCTCTTCATCCACATTCAGTCTCGCGCCCACATGCGCCATGCCCACACCCCCTTGCCTTATTCCGCCAGATCGAACTGTATGGACGCGATGCAGGCGGTGAGCAGCTCGTTTGCCTCCGACATGGGGGAGAACATGATCTGCACGAACCGGGAATCTCCCAGGTCGAATATCACGTTCATGATGTCGTATTCCTCCACGCCGCTTGCCACCGCCGCCGCGCCGTTGAGTATCAGATACTGAAGCGTCCGCTCGGGATACTGCGCCTTGAGGGCGGCGCCCAGGCTGGAGAGGTCCTCCATGCCCTCGATGTGGGAATCGAACACGGAAATGGCCCCGCCGTTCTCGGCGTTGTAGAACCGGCACACGTACTCGTTGGCCACGTCCTCCTCGCTCAATTCCATCTGCTCGTAGCCCTCGGGGATGATCAGCCTGCACCCGACGCTCTCCAGCTCCACCCACGACCCGGAAAATCCGGCGTCCACGAATTCCTGCTCGGACTGCTCGGTCCAGTCGATCTGGACGGCCTCGATGGTCTCGGCGCAGGCGGGCACAGCCATCATAAGGCACGCCGTCAGTACAAGGGCGATGATCTTCTTCATATGGGGGTATCTCCTTTCCGCTTTCCGCGGGTTGGGCCTATGCCATCCGCCCGCGCAGGTACCATTATACCCCGCCCAATGCGGCGAAATCAAGGCAAAACAGATAAAAATTTATGCCCCAGGGTATCCCCGGGGCCGTGTCTTACTGCGCCGCCCTGTCCCGCCTCAGCCATATCTGCCACAGCAGGGTCACCAGCCCATACAGCGCCCCCGCCGCCAGAGCGATGTGCAATAGATCCTGTCCCATCCAAAAGCTCTCCGTGCGCATGCCCTTGATGAGCACGTGGCCGAGGATATAGCATACCGGCACAAAGAACAGCTGCCGCGTCACCCAGCTCCATTTCTTTTTCCGGGCAATGAGCCACGCCGCCCCCGTCACCAGCGCCGCGGCGGCAGCCAACACCGCGTAATACGCCAGCGCCAGCCGGGGCAGTATGTCCACGCCCCCGTTCATGGGTTTTCCCCACAACAGGACGTTATCGCCCTCCGCGCAGTATATCACCCGGTCCGGCACGGGATAAAACACCATCTCCCCGGCCTCCACCGTCAGATCGCCCCGCCTTTCCCTGGCGCTCCAGGCCTGCACGATGACCGTCCTCATCCCGTCGTCGTCGGTGAACGTGGTCACGTCCGTGCCGGTGACGTTGCCGTACACCCGGGCCACCAGCGCCTCCACCGTATCCTCATCCGCATCGTTCTCTCGGTCGGGGATCGCCCTATGCATATCCTCCGCCCCCACGGCCTGGCTCCGGGGCCGCGTCTCCACACCCACCACGTCCATCAGCCCCTCCCGCCAGGGCATGACCTCCATCTCGTTCTGCCGGCAGAAAAAGGCAAACACGCCCACAAATACCATAAGCGCCGCCGCCAGAGAGGCGAGCCACCGCCTGATCCGGATCTCCCTTTTGATGGCCGCCAGCCCGCCCGCGGCCTCCACCGGCGGCGCGGACACGTACTCCGCGCCCATCCCCGCCAGAGCGGCCCGGCAGGCCTCGCACTCCTCCAGGTGTTCCTCCACCAGCCTTCCCGTCTCCTCCGCGGTCATCTTCTCCGCGTACAGGGGAAGCAGATCCCTCACCACAGCGCACGGCAGCTTCATACCTTCGCCTCCATTTCGTCCTTCAGCCTGGTCCGGGCCCGGTGATACACCACGCAGGCCCAGTTTCCGGTCTTGCCGAATATCTCCCCAATGTCCCGAAAGCTCAGCTGTCCCAGCGTCCGCAGGGTGAACACCTCCCGATACGGCTCCTCCAGCCTGTGGAGAAGCCTGTGTATCTTCATGCTGTCCTCCCGGCGCAGTATGGATTCCTCCGGCCCGATCCCGGGGTCGGGCACCTGCTCCGCTTCCTCGATGGGCTCCGCCGTCTTTCGCCGCCGCTGGGAGAGCCAGGTGTTCTTCGCGATGGCGCACAGCCAGCTCTTGATGCCGCACTCCCCCCGGAATTTGTCCAGGGACTTGAGCGCCTTAAAGAACGTCTCCTGGGTGATCTCCTCCGCCGCGTGGGGGTCTCCCGTCAGGGAGAGGGCATACCGGTAGACCGGATCAAAACAGCTTCTATAGATCTCGTCAAAGGACCCCGTCTCCATGCTGCTCTCCCTCCCTTCCTCTATTGGACGCGCCGCGCCGCCATATCTTACAGCCTTTTTGAAAAAGTCAAAAAAATCTGTCCCCATCCATTATAGTCCATCCCCGGCGGTTGTCAACTCATCCGCCCGCAGGGTATCAAAAGCGATACCTGGTATCACAAAAAACCTGCTTGAAGGATCGCCTCAAATGTCGTATAATCATATCAGTTCATATATACAAAAAGGAGGACGACATCATGGCAGACACATTGACCACCCTCAAGACCCGCCGCAGCTGCCGCGCCTACACAAGCGACCGCGTGGAGGAAGAAAAGCTCAATGCCATTCTGGAGGCCGGCACCTACGCCGCCACCGGCATGGGCAAGCAGTCTCCCATCATACTGGTGATCCGCGACCCCCAGGTCCGCGGCGGCGTTCATCATGTTGCCCATGACCAGGCTGCCGTCGTAGAGGTAGGTGGGCATGGCTTTGTTGGCCAACACCACCAAAAGATGGGGCGCGCCGTAGAAGGGGT
>CADAGW010000316.1 GCA_902787475.1 uncultured Eubacteriales bacterium | reverse complement strand
CGGCACGCTGGGCGGCTTTGGCGGCGGCCGGGGCGGCTTCGGCGGCCCGATGGGTCAGGGCGGCTTCCCCGGCTCGGACAACAGCGGCGGCGATACCGACAGCAATACTGACGGCAGCAACGGCTTTGGCTTCGGCGGCTTTGGTCACGGCGGCCCGCAGGGCGGGATGACCCCTCCCGACGGACAGCTTCCCTCCGACGGCACCGCGCCCTCTGACGGGATGACCCCGCCCGACGGCGGCTTCGGCGGCCGGACGGGACAGGGAGAAACCACACAGACCGGCGAGGTCACGGTGGTCTTCCAGCTCACACAAAAGGTCAACGGCTTTTCGGGCGTCACCGATGCCAGCGGAACCAGCCTGTAAGGCAAATCCGATCCAGCCCCCGGCGCATGCGCCGGGGGTTTTCTATTTGGGGTTGAAGAATAGATCGAAAAGATGTAAAATAGAATCCATAAACCAATGGAAACGGAGAGAGACGATATGAACCGTGTGGAAGAGATCATCAATGAAGTAAAGAAGGCCGTGTCCGGCAAGGATCAGGTGCTTTTGTGGATGCTCACCGCCATTCTGGCCAAGGGGCATATTCTGTTGGAGGACATCCCCGGCGTGGGCAAGACCACCATCGCGCTGGCCTTTGCCAAGGCGCTGGACCTGAGCTATGGGCGGGTGCAGTTCACCCCCGACGTGCTCCCCTCGGATATTACGGGCTATTCTGTTTATGATAAGGAGACCGGAGAGATGACCTATCGCCCGGGCGCCGTGCTGTGCAATCTGTTTTTGGCGGACGAGCTCAACCGCGCCACCTCCCGCACTCAGAGCGCCCTTCTGGAGGCCATGGAGGAGGGGCAGGTGACGGTGGACGGCGTGTCCCATCCGGTGCCCCAGCCCTTCTTTGTGGTGGCCACCCAAAACCCCACCGGCGCGGCGGGCACCCAGCTGCTGCCCGATTCCCAGATCGACCGGTTCACCATCCGCCTTACCGTGGGCTATCCCGACGAGGCCGCCGAATGCGACATGGTGCGCCAGCGCATGGACGGCAACCCGCTGGAGCGCTACCGGGTGGCCACCGCGGACGAGGATCTGACCGAGCTGCGGCGCCCGCAGGTGCTGGAAGGCGTCTATGGCCCTGGGCCGGGGTCCTTCCTGCGTCTCACGGAGGAGGAGTACCGGCGGCTGCAGGACTGGAGCGACGCGGCCGAGCCGAAGCACCTGGCGCCGGACGTGCACAATCCGGTGTTCCCGGGGCTGCACGCCGACCCGGAGGTGCTGTACAGCGAGAAGACGGGGCGGTACTACATCTACCCGACCACCGACGGGGCGTTCGGCTGGCACAACCACGACTTCAAGTGCTTCAGCTCCAGCGACTTGGTGCACTGGAAGGATGAGGGCGTGATCCTGGATCTGCAGGACCTGGAGTGGGGGAAGGAGTACGCCTGGGCGCCGTGCATCATCGAGCGCGACGGCCGCTATTACTACTACTTCGTGGCGAACAAGAGCGTCGGCGTGGCGGTGTCCGACCGGCCCGAGGGGCCCTTCCGCGACGCCCTCGGCGGACCGCTGCTGTCGCAGGAGGCGATCGGCTCGCCCAACCAGGTCATTGACCCGGACGTGTTCCGGGATCCTGCTACGGGGAAGTATTACCTGTACTGGGGGAACTCCTACCTGTGGATGGCGGAACTGGCGGACGACATGGTTTCGCTGGTGCCGGGTACGATGCACGAGCTCATACCGCGCTCACGGATAGGGGATTACCACTACCTGGAGGGCACGTACGTGTTCGAGCGCGGCGGGCTGTACTACTTTATGTGGTCGGAGAACATCACGCGGTCCGCGCGCTACAGGATCCGGTATCTGATTTCCGATTCGCCCACCGAGTTCGTGCGGAACGGACAGCCCGCCCGGGTGGAGGAGACCATTATCCTGCAGCAGGACCCGTCGCTTCAGATCTTCGGGACAGGACACAATTCGGTGATCTGCAAGCCCGGCACGGACGAGTGGTATATGGTTTACCACCGTTTCACGCGGCCCGAGGGCATCAAGATGGGCCTCTCCGGCGGGTATAACCGCGAGGTGTGCATCGACCGTATGTACTTCAATGAAGATGGCACCATCGTCCCCGTGAAGGTGACGCTGTAGGGGCGGGATGTCATCCTGAGCGAAGCGAAGGATCTCCCTGCCCGCCGCTGTCGCCTTCCGTGCTGGCCACGCACGCAGAGGCAAGGGAAACACGAAGGCTGCCCTGAGGCGCCCTGGTGCGTCCAGTTGTTTCCCATAGCCCCAATTTCGTGGCCTGGGAAACGCCCGGTGCCTTCCTCTGCAATATGGGTGGGGGAGTTGTTTCCCAGTAATTGTCTAATCCTCCAAGGCATTGATATTTCTGAAGAAAAGCTTATATTTGCAGCAGTGATAGTGATGTCGACAATTGTCGGCACGGATAATTAACAAACTATGGAGGACGCCATTCCTGTGAAGGCGTGGCGTCCTTTTTCTATAGATGGACGGAGTACTCTTCCCACAAGATCCACAGTTTTCACTATCACTATCAATGTTAATTATCCATTTGATCTTTGCTGGCATATCTGTACAAGGTACAAGTGTCAAACGCGTTCGCGTCCGCGCACATAAGCGTGTCCGCAACGGTAAAACCGAATCTGTCAAGGCCCACTGGCGCCATGTCTGGCGTTAGTCCTTAGCCCGATCAGCTTTGGGCTGGTGCTTCCCGTCCGTCCATCTGAGGCGCATTGCTCCCGGAAGCCACTCTTATGGGTGGCTTCTTTGTGCCGGAACATCTCTCGGTACGGGGATTGGTACTGGTACTGGTACTGGTACTGGTACTGGCGCTGGTGTAGGTTCTACTGGGAACCACGATGGCTGCCCTGAGGCGCCCTATTGCGTTCGGCTGTTTCCCACCACCCCATTTTCGTGGCATGGGAAACGCCCGGTGCCTTCCTCTGCAATATGGGTGGTGGAGTTGTTTCCCAGTAGTTGTCTATTTGTCCGGGGCCATCCCGGAAAAGGGCATTATTCTG
>CADAGW010000315.1 GCA_902787475.1 uncultured Eubacteriales bacterium | reverse complement strand
CTTCTCGATGTACTGGTCGCGGATCTTGTGGAAGATCCACACGTCCCAGCTCTGGCTGCAGACGTAGGCCAGCATGGAGGCGGTCACGACCCTGAAGGAGCTGCCCAGTATGCTGGAGAACGCCGCCTGGTTGTCGGCGAAGGGAGCCACGGGGAGGATGAGGGCCAGGGCGATGAGAATCAGGCTGATGACCTGGCAGATAAAGCCCAGGCGCACGGTGCGGTTGGCCTCCTCACGGCCCCAGATCTCGCCGATCACGTCGGTCATCAGGAAGGTGAGGGGGTAGGCCACCACGGCGGCGGGCACGGTGAGGCCCCAGAAGTAGACGATCTTGCTGGAGACCACGTTGGCGGTGAGCAGGGCGGCGATGAATATGCCGCGGATCAGGCTCAGGTTTTTGTCGGTTTTCCGCATGATACATTCCTCCGTACAGATAAAAATGTCTCCCGCGGAAGCAGTCCGGCCAGGGGCGAAAACGGGGGATATGTGGATATGGGCCCATGGGCGGGGAAGGGGAGAACATGCCCTGTGAGTACCGGTACATACATAGGTTCCATTTTCGTCACCTCCAGACGGAAAAAATAGGCGCGCCAAACCAGGCGCGCCCGACAATGCGCATTGTCTTCGTCCCTAGTTTTGTTTATAGACAGGATGGTTTCGAACTGTCTGCCGCGAGGCAGGGGAAGTATAGCATATACACAGGAGGAAATGCAAGGCGTTTTGGCGGCGAAAACGGGGGAGAGCGTGTTATTTTTTGGGCAGGGCGGCGGGATTGTTAAAAGTCGCCATAGTGTATTGACCGGGGGAAGGGAGTATGATACAATACCCTTCGTGCAAGCAGAAAAGATATGAAAGGAGGCGGCTGAAATGACCAATATGCGCAACGGTGGGAAAGATCTGTTGGCGGTGGGCGTTCGGCTGCCTTTGTGCCTGTCTGCGCTCTGATGGGAGCGTGACGCGCGCCTTTGGACCGCCGAACAGCATTGTCCGGCGGTTTTATTATATTCTATCACCCGGGGAGAGTGAATGAAATTGAAAGCGGATTATACGGGACAGTGGCGGATGATGAGGGGCTTTATGCGAGGCAGCGGCAAAAAGTACATCGGGGCCATGCTGTGCGTGCTCATCACCGTGACCATAGGGTTTGTGACCCCGCTGGTGCTGGAGCTGACCATAGACGGGGTGATCGGGAACGGGGAGCTAAAGCTGCCCGCCTTCCTGCTGAACTGGGTGAACGCCCGGGGCGGCCGGGATTTCCTGGTGAAGCATCTTTGGATCATGGCCCTGGCCATGTTCGCGCTGAATCTTGTGGGCGGCGTGTTTAATTACCTCAGGGGCAAGTGGATGGCGGAGGCCTCCGAGTCCATCGCCCTCAACATGCGGGAGGGGCTTTACCACCATCTGCAGACCCTGGATTACGACTATCACGTGAAGGCGGAGACGGGCGACCTGATCCAGCGGTGCACCTCGGACGTGGAGACCATCAGGCGGTTTCTCTCCAGCCAGATCGTGGAGATCTTCCGGGCGGTGATCATGGTGGCGGCGGCCCTTGTGATCCTGTTCAACAAGAACGTGAAGCTGACCTGGCTGTCCATGATCCTGGTGCCCGTGCTGTTTTTGTTCTCCATGCTGTTTTTCCGGCTGGTGACCCGGTGGTTCCGGGAGTCGGACGAGGCGGAGGGCAAGATGAGCGCCGTGCTGCAGGAGAACCTGACGGGCGTGCGAGTGGTGCGGGCCTTCGCGAGGCAGAAATATGAAGAGGACAAGTTCGACAAGGCGGCGCTGGATCTGAGGAACAAGAGCTTTAAGCTGACGGATCTGTTGGCGGTGTACTGGTCAAGCTCCGACCTGATGAGCATGACCCAGACGGGCATCACCCTGCTCTTTGGCGCGTATTTCGCGGCGAAGGGGGAGATCACCCTGGGCGAGATGACCGTGTTTACCAGCTACATATCCATGCTGCTCTGGCCCATACGGCAGCTGGGGCGCATATTGTCCGACCTGGGGAAGAGCCTGGTGTCCTTCGGGCGCATAAGGGAGATACTGACCCAGAAGAGCGAGACGGACGACGAGGGGGCCATATGCCCGCCGATAAACGGGGACATCGAGTTCGACCACGTGGGGTTTGAGTATGAGGAGAAGAACCCCGTGCTGAAGGACGTGACCTTCACGGTGAAGAAGGGGCAGACCGTGGCCATACTGGGGGCCACCGGCAGCGGCAAGAGCACGCTGATGCATCTTCTTCAGAGGCTCTACGACGTGAAGCGGGGCCAGATCCGCATCGGCGGCGTGGACATCAAGAAGATCCAGAAGAAGTATTTGCGGTCCCGCGTGGGGCTGATCCTTCAGGAGCCGTTCCTCTACTCCCGGACGGTGCGGGACAATGTGCGCATTGCCCGGCCGGAGGCGGCGGAGGAAGAAGTGTTCGCGGCGACCAACGTGGCCCAGGCCCACGGGTTCATTACGGAGTTTGAGAACGGGTATGACACCATGGTGGGCGAGCGGGGCGTGACCCTGTCCGGCGGGCAGAAGCAGCGGGTGGCCATCGCCCGGACGCTGATGAAGGAGAGCGATATCCTCATATTCGACGATTCCCTGTCGGCTGTGGACGTGGAGACGGACGCGGCCATACGGGACGCCCTCAAGAGCCGCCGCGCGGGCGTGACCACCTTCATTATCTCCCACCGGCTCACCACCCTGGCCGAGGCGGACGTGATCGTAGTGCTGGAGGACGGGCGCGTGGCCCAGATGGGCACCCATGCCCAGCTGATCGGGCAGGACGGGCTGTATAAGCGGATCTACACCATACAGACCGCCCTGGAGGACGAGCTGGCGGCGGTGTAGGAGACAGGGACGAGGGGGGAGGCGGCTGAGGGCTGCTCGCCCTCAGACTCCTCGCCAAAGGGCCCAGGCCCTTTGGAATCCCATTTTTCCGCCCTTCGGGCGGGGACGAAATTGGATCATTGAGACGAGGGCTCCGGGGACGGGAAAGAGGTTTTTGGAGTCGGAAGAGACAAGGAGGGAGACGCCTTGC
>CADAGW010000314.1 GCA_902787475.1 uncultured Eubacteriales bacterium | reverse complement strand
CGATGGCGTTCTTGCTCTCGATGGGCTTGGAGATGTCGGCCAGAGCGGTCACAGCGGTCTCGGTGGCCAGCTCGATGCCCTTGCGCAGCACCATGGGATTGGCGCCGGCGGCCACGTTCTTCAGGCCTTCCCGCACGATGGCCTGAGCCAGCAGGGTAGCGGTGGTGGTGCCGTCGCCGGCCACGTCGTTGGTCTTGGTGGCGACTTCCTTCACCAGCTGAGCGCCCATGTTTTCAAAGGCGTCCTCCAGCTCCACGTCCTTGGCGATGGTCACGCCGTCATTGGTGATCAGGGGAGCGCCGAACTTCTTGTCCAGCACCACGTTGCGGCCCTTGGGGCCCAGGGTGATCTTCACAGTATCCGCCAGGGTGTTGATGCCCTTTTCCAGGGAACGGCGGGCTTCCTCGCCATACTGAATTTGCTTAGCCATAATTCTCTTCCTCCTGCCTTATTCCACGACCGCCAGGATATCGCCCTGACGCACGATGATATAATCCTCTCCGTCCAGCTTGCACTCGGTGCCCGCGTACTTGCTGTAAATGACCTTCTGGCCCACAGTCACGTTCATCACGACTTCTTTTCCGTCCACCATGCCGCCGGGGCCCACGGCCAGCACTTCCGCCATCTGCGGCTTCTCTTTCGCGGAATTGGTCAGGAGGATGCCGCCCTTGCTGGTTTCCTCCGCCTCCAAATTCTTAATGACCACACGATCTCCCAAAGGCTTGATTGTCATTGTCATGTCCTCCTTTAAGGCTTGTTAGCACTCACTCAAATCGAGTGCTAACGCTTACAAACCATAGTGTACCCATTTTTCCCCTTTCCCGCAACACCCGCCACCATCCGTTTTTCCCCGTTTCCCTCCTTTCTCTCTTTATTCCTCCCGTTTTCTCTGTTTTTCTCGCTTTTCAACTTCCTCCGTAAAATATTGGAAAATCCCACACGCCTTTTTTTACTCTCCTTTCCCCAAACCCCTTCTCCCCATTTCTTCCATATAAATTAACTTCATTATCCCGCCCACAATGATATAATACCCCCAAAGGGGGCTGTATATATGGATAAATGGGACAAGCGCTTCATGGAAATGTCCAAACTCATCTCCGCCTGGGCGAGCTGCTACCAGGAAAACCGCAAGATCGGCTGCGTCATCGTCAAAAACAAGCGCATCATGACCACGGGCTACAACGGAGCCCCCGCGGGCATACGCACCTGCGTGGAGCGGGGCGAATGTCTCCGAAAAAAGCTGGGCATCCCCTCCGGCACCAAGCACGAGTTGTGCTACGCCATCCACGCCGAGCAGAACGCCATCATACAGGCCGCCAAGCTGGGCGTGTCCATCGACGGGGCCACCCTCTACTGCACCCACCAGCCCTGCGCCATCTGCGCCAAGATGATCGTCAATTCCGGCATCCGCCGCGTGGTCTACCAGCAGGGCTACCCCGACGATTTCGCCCTGGAGATACTGGACGAGGCGGGCATACAGCTGGAAAAATACACGGAGGAGCCTGAAGCATGACCATAGAGGACCGTCTCGCCCTCCGCCGGGTAGGCCTGCGCCTTCTGGGCGCGCTGGCCATATATTTTCTGGTGGCGTCCTTTCTTTTGGGCGTCTCCTTGTCCATACCCTTCGTCCGGGAGATCATGCCGGACCTTCAAAAGGCCGCTCTCTCCGGCTCTGCCCCTTCCCAGTCCGAGATCATGACCCGCTTCCAGGCGTTTATTTCCTCCGACCCCGACCGCTACTACGCCGCGGCCAACTGGGTCTCCTGCGTCTGCGCGGTGCTGGGCGCCCTGCTCTTTCTCCCCAGTCTCCGCCATGACCATGTCACCCTTCGCGCCCACTACGCCAAGCCCGGCATATCCTTTGCCCTTCTTCCCATGCTCGTCGCCGTGGCCTATGGCCTCAACTGTCTTTCCTCCTTCGCGGTCCTGGGCACGGAGTGGCTCTTCAACCGCTTCGGCCTCACGGTGCTCCTTCCCGACGAGATGACCCATTCCACCGCCTACTACGTCTACGCCGTACTCCTTGCCCCCCTGTGCGAGGAGTTCATGTTCCGCGGCGGCGCGCTCCGCTCTCTTAAGCCCTTCGGCGAACGCTTTTCCCTCATCGCCTCCAGCCTGTGCTTCGCCTTCTTCCACGGCAACCTCCACCAGTTTCCCGGCACGTTCCTGATGGGCCTGTGGTTCGGCTACATATACCTCCGCTCCGGCTCCCTGCTCATGCCCACCCTGACCCACATGGGCCTCAATCTCCTGGTCATCCTCATAAACGCCCTCACGGACACCGTCCCCTCCGCCGCCATCGTCTCCTTCGTTCTGTTCCTCGGCGTCGGCTACTGGTGCCTCCGCCGCCTCTATCCCGCTCTCGGCCCCGTGGCCCCCGCCGACGCCCCCCGCCCCGTCTCCCTGGCCTTCTACGCCTCCTTCCCCATGCTCCTCTACCTCACCACCTGCCTCTACCACATGGTCACCTCCGTCGCCCCGCTCTCCTGAATCCAAATCCTTCATCCCTTCATTTCCCCATCGATAGAACCTTTTCCCCGAATCCCCACACCCTGCCATTGCGAGCCGCCTTAGCGGTATTCACCTTCCCATCACCAAAAACGAATCATCACCAGAAACGAATCACCTGATTCCGCCCTGTCATTGCGAGCCGCCAAGCGGCGAAGCAATCCGTCTCTCCCCCCCAAAAAAACAATTCGCCGCAGGCGCACCGCCCGCGGCTTCCTCTGTCCCCAAACCTCTCTCTTACAGTCTGTCCATATGTCTTTTTCTGTACTCCGACGGCGTGGCCCCGTAGGCGTGTTTGAAGATCCTTGTGAAATTATTGATATCGTTGAACCCCGTCAGCGCCGCCACCTCGGTGACGCTGAGGCTCCCGCTTTCAAGGAGCTCCGCCGCCTTCTCCGTCCGCACCCGGTTGATATACTTAAGAGGCGCTTCCCCCATGTTCTGCTTGAACAGCTTCCGGAAATAATCCGAGCTGATGAAGCACTGGTTGGCCAGCGACTCGATGCTGATGGCGTGCTGGTAGTTTTCCGATATATACTTCACCACGTCCGTGATCAGCCCGGACTTGTCCG
>CADAGW010000313.1 GCA_902787475.1 uncultured Eubacteriales bacterium | reverse complement strand
GGCCAGGCCGATGCGGTTGGAGACCCGGAACACGTGGGTGTCCACCGGGATCTGATCCTCGCCGAAGGCGGCCAGCAGCACCACCCCGGCGGTCTTTTGGCCCACGCCGGGCAGGGCCATCAGCTTTTTCCGGTCCGCGGGTACCTCTCCCCCATACCGCTCCACCAGCGCCCGGCAGGCCTCCACGATATGCTTGGCCTTCATGTGGTACAGCCCGCAGCTTTTGATGAGGGGCTCAAGCTCGTGGGGCTCCAGCTTCGCCATGGCGAAGGCGTCGGGGTAGAGCGGGAACAGCTTTTCCGTGACCTGGTTCACCCGCGCGTCCGTGCACTGGGCAGAGAGGATGGTGGCCACCAGGGTCTCGAAGGGATTGCTGAAATGAAGCTCCGCCCGGGCGTCGGGATAGAGGACCTCAAGGCGCGAAAGGACCTGGGATGAGTCCATGTGTTCACCTGTCTTTCTTTTGTATGCGCCATATCAGCGCAGGGACACGGCCGTGAGCCTGTTTCGCACGCCCGCCGGCGTGACCAGATACAGCCCCACCAATTGATCGCCCCGCTGGCCGTTCAGGGCGGACTGTACGCTCTTTAAGTATCGTCTGTCGAAGCGCACCGACAAGCCGCAGCCCAGGGCCACGTCCCTGGGGGTGGAGATCACCCGGGCGGGCACGCCCAGGCGGCGCAGCGCCTCCTCAAAGGATATCACCTGCTGCCGCGAGCGAAACGCGGCGATGCCGTATTCTTCCATGGAAATCGCCTCCCGAACATAACTGTGACTGCCCAGCAGTACAATGTATGGCGCGGGGGCCCGGCCTGTTCCGGATCGGGCGTCCGGCGAAGGAGGCGAGGGAAATGGAGATCTATCTTGACAACGCGGCCACCAGCCACCCCAAGCCGGAGTGCGTGGTGGAGGCGGTGACGGAGGCTCTGACGCTGGGAAACGCCAACCCGGGAAGGTCCAGCCACACGCGGGCGATACGGGCCATGCGCATGATGGTGAGCGCCCGGGAGGCTGTGGCCGGGGCCGTCGGCGCGGAGGCGGAGGACGTGTGCTTCGCCCTAAACGGCACCGACGCTCTGAACGAGGCCGTCAAAGGGGCGCTGGCCCATGGCGGCCACGTGGTGGCCACCACCCTGGAGCACAACAGCGTGCTTCGGCCCATCGTGCGCATGCTGCAGCGGGGGCAGGCGGAGCTGACGCTGGTAAAGCCCGGCGAGGACGGAACCGTGGATCCGGAAGACATCAGGCGGGCCGTGCGGGCAGACACCGCCCTGGTGGTGTGCACTCACGCCTCCAACGTGACCGGGGCCATACAGCCTGTGGAGGCCATAGGCGGGATCACCAGGGAGATGGGAATCCCCTATCTTGTGGACGGGGCCCAGGCGTTGGGGGCGGTGCCGGTGGACGTGAAAAAGATCGGGTGCCAGATGTACGCCTTTCCCGGGCACAAGGGACTATTGGGCCCCCAGGGCACGGGCGGGCTGTATATCCAGCACGGATGGGACATAGAGCCCATCCGGCAGGGCGGCACGGGCACGTCCAGCCACCGGCTGACCCAGCCGGAGGAACGGCCGGAGCGGTATGAAAGCGGCACGCAGAACCTGCCGGGGCTGTGGGGGCTGAACGCCGGGGCCCGGTACGCCATGGCCCGCCTGACTGAAACCATGCGGATCGAAGCGGAGCTGACCGAAATGCTCCTCATGGGGCTTCATGAACTGGGAGCGGAGGTATATGCCCCCGCGGCCCGGCGGGTGGGCACGGTCAGCTTCAATATGCCGGGCCTGACCAGCGCGCAGGTCACGGACAGGCTGGACGGGGCGGGCATATGCGTGCGGGGCGGCCTGCACTGCGCGCCGCTGTGCCACAGGGATCTGGGCACCTATGAGCGGGGCGCGGTGCGGGTCAGCGTGGGGCCGCAAAACCAGAGAGAGGACATAGAAGCGCTCCTGTCCGCTCTCCGGGAGATGGGATAGGGTTATTTCTGCCCCATCAGGGCATCGATGGCGGCCTTTAATTGCGCGTCGCTTTCGGGCTGGGGGCCGGAGAGGCCGGGGTCGTAGCTGTCGTCCTGCTCCACCACGATGTCCGGCTCGATGCCCTCGCCGTGGATGTAGCGGCCGGAGGGGGTGTAGTAGCGGGCGATGGTCAGCTGAAGGCCGGAGCCGTCTCCGAACTGGTAGATGGACTGTACGATGCCCTTGCCGAAGGTCTTTTCGCCAACGATGACGCCCACGCCGTGATCCTGCACCGCGCCTGTCAGTACCTCGCTGGCGCTGGCGGAGTTGCCGTTGACCAGTATGGCCAGGGGCAGACCCAGGCACTGCTCGTTGGAGTAGTAGGCGGAGCTGTTGCCGTAGCGGTCCACGATGTCCAGGATCTGGCCCTTGGGCAGCAGGCTGTCGGCGATGCGGAGCACCAGGTTCAGCGCCCCGCCGGGATTGGAGCGAAGGTCCACGATGAGTTTTTCCATGCCCTGGCTCTTCAAATCCTCCAGCGCCTCGGCGAAGCCCTCCGCCGCGTCGCCCTGGAACTCGTAGAGCATGATGTAGCCGATCTGGTCGGGGAGCATGGTGTATTCCACCCGGTTGACGGTGCACATGCGCCGCTTGACGCTGACGGTGTAGGGTTCCCCGTCCCGGGTCATGGTCATTTCCACCACTCCGTCCTCGTCGTCCTTGATCATCTGGACGGCGTCGGAGAGGTCCTTGGAGGTGACGCCCTGCACCGGCTGGCCGTTGATATGGGTCAGGTAGTCGCCGGAGCGGATGCCCGCCTCCATGGAGGGGGTGTCCTTAAAGACCCGGGTGATGCGGATCAGGCCGATTTCGGTGAGGCTGATCTGCATGCCCACGCCCTCGTAGTTGCCCTCCTCGGCTTCGTTCATTTCCTTCATTTCTTCCACGGTGTAGTAGAAGGTGTAGGGGTCCTCCACGCTGGCGAGCATGCCCTGGGCCGCGCCG
This sequence comes from uncultured Eubacteriales bacterium, assembly GCA_902787475.1. Taxonomy (GTDB): domain Bacteria; phylum Bacillota; class Clostridia; order Christensenellales; family Aristaeellaceae; genus RUG13279. Next base: position 129 of record CADAGW010000313.1, on the reverse strand, counting down.
TCGAGCAGGGTGCGCTCGTCGGGCTCCTCCACGTATTCCGTCATCATGATCTGGTATACGTCCTCCAGCGCCCTGTAACGCTGGAGCATTTCGTATTCCTCCGCCGTGACCTGATGAAAGGTGAAGGAC
>CADAGW010000312.1 GCA_902787475.1 uncultured Eubacteriales bacterium | reverse complement strand
CTTGCCGTTCTCATCCACGGTCACGTTCTCCAGCAGCGCGTCGCGGCGGATGGCGTTGTAGATGTCGGGCTCGGAATCCTTGTCCAGGTTGATGACCTTGGCGTAGCAGCCGCCCTCGAAGTTGAACACGCCGTTGTCGTCCCAGCCGTGCTCGTCGTCGCCGATCAGCAGCCGCTTGGGGTCGGTGGACAGGGTGGTCTTTCCGGTGCCGGACAGGCCGAAGAAGATGGCGGTGTTCTCGCCGTTCATGTCCGTGTTGGCGGAGCAGTGCATGGCGGCGATGCCCTTGAGGGGCAGATAATAGTTCATCATGGAGAACATGCCCTTCTTCATCTCTCCGCCGTACCAGGTGTTGATGATCACCTGCTCGCGGCTGGTGACGTTGAAGGCCACCACGGTTTCGGACCGGAGGCCCAGCTCCTTGTAGTTCTCGCACTTGGCCTTGGAGGCGGTGTACACCACGAAGTCAGGCTCGAAGGCGGCCAGCTCTTCGTCAGTGGGCTTAATGAACATGTTCCGCACGAAATGAGCCTGCCAGGCCACTTCCATGATGAAGCGGATGGCCATGCGGGTGTCCTTGTTGGCGCCGCAGAAGGCGTCCACCACATACAGCTTCTTGCCGCACAGCTCGTCCTTGGCCAGCTTGCGAACCGCTTCCCAGGTCTCCTCGGTCATGGGATGGTTGTCGTTCTTGTACTCGTCGGTGGTCCACCACACGGTGTCCTTGGAGTTCTCGTCCATGACGATGTACTTGTCCTTGGGGGAACGGCCGGTGAACTCGCCGGTCATCACGTTCACGGCGCCCAGCTCGGTGAGGGTGCCCTTCTCAAAGCCGGTCAGGCTGGGGTTCATCTCGTCGTTAAACAGGGTCTCGTAGCTGGGGTTATACACGATCTCGGTGGTACCGGTGATGCCATATTTGGTCAGATCGATCTTGGCCATTTGCTTCAAACTCCCTTTCTCATGATCTTTGCGCAAAGTATATCACAGTCTCCCGGTTCCGTCAATCGAAGAAATGATGCGTTTTGTAAAGGATTCTGTGAAGTCACGCATATTGTCAGAACCCGAAGGATATGGGCGCGTCCTCCCGCCTCACCATCAGGTTCACCGCCGAATGGAGGTTTTCGATCTCCACCGTCCCGGCCCCGGGGCTGAACTCCCCGTCCAGCGTCCAGTCGGTATCCGGGCTCATGGTGAACGTGGCCCGGCTCATGGTCACCATGTGGATATACTCGTTGTCGTAATGCTGGTTGATCAGGCACTCCAGCATCGGCGCGTACCCCGCCACGTCCCGGGGCCTTTCAAGCAGGATCATCTCAAACTTCCCGTCGCTCAGGCTCACCAGCGAGGGATCCAGCTTCAATATCCCGCCCAGCGACGTACTGTTGCTCACCGACCCAAAGAGGATATCCCCCTCAAATTCCGTATTCCCGGAGGTCACCTTCACCCTCTGGGCCTTGAGCGTGGACAGATCCCGCATGGCCTCAATGATGTACGCCGCGTGCCCCAGCGAGTTTTTAAGACTCTGGGCCGCCGCGTAGCTGGACCTTGTAAACGCCCCAAAGGATGCAGTGTAGATAAAGTACCGCCCGTTCATCTTCCCCACGTCCAGGGGCCTGGGCGACCCGGTCACGATGTCCCGCGCCGCCTGGGGAATGTCGGTGGACAGCCCCAACGTCCTGGCCAGGTCGTTGGTGGTGCCCGCCGGGATATATCCAATTGGCGCGCTGTGCCCGCCCCTGAGCATACCCGACACCATCTCGTTCAGCGTCCCGTCACCCCCGGCGCACACCACCCGGGCGGCGTCCCCGCCGTACTTTTCCGCCAGCTCCCCGATCTCCCCCCGGTGGGTGGACAGATACACCCTCGTCTCATATCCGAACTCCGCGAAGGTGTTCACGATCTGGGGCAGCATGGGCACCACCTTTCGCCGTCCGGAGGTGGGGTTCACAAACAAAAGCAATGTCTCGCTCATACCGATCCTCCTACGCCTTGGCCTCAAAGCTGTTGCCGCACTTGCCGCACCTGACCGTCACCGTGCCCACCTTCCGGGGCAGCCGGAGCCGGGCGCGGCACTGGGGGCAGCGCAGATACTTGTACTGCTTCATATTCTTAAGCCGCCGTATGAACTGGCTGGTCTCGGTCCTGATCTTCCCTCTTAAGTTCAGATATTTCTGGTTCTCCGCGAACCGCTTGACCCGGTTCCTTGAAAACATCCTGAACAGCGACCAGGCATACAGCAAAAATCCCGCCAGCGACAGGGGCAAAAGCCCCGTGATCCAACTGATCACATAGCACCCCAGTCCCACCCAGATCAAACACTGGGTCAACTGATCCGGGCCGTTTCTTCCCTCCATAAACCGGGCCATGCCCGTCTTGATCCTCTGCCAAATACCCATATGGACGCCTCCTTCGATTTGTCCATATTCTACCACGTCTATATCAACTCAATATAAACTCCCGTCGCACAATCCGCAATTCAAGGTTAATTTTCCCGTGCCCGCCCTTTGTTTATACACAGTTTATAATTCCGTGCTACCATATCCACGGAGGGATTTCTATGTTTCAGATACTGGTAGTGGAAGACAACAAAAACGCCCGCCGCCTGATGGAAGCGGTGCTCATGCAAAACGGATACTGGCCCCTGTCCGCCTCCGACGGCGTGGAGGCCATGGAGGTGCTGGAAAAGCAGCACGTGGACCTGATCGTACTGGATCTGATGATGCCCCGCATGGACGGCTGGCAGTTCATGGAGGAGCTCCGGGGCTCCGGCAGCGAGATCCCCGTGCTCATCGTCTCCGCCCGGGAGGCCCCCGAGGACAAAAAGCGGGGCTTCCAGCTGGGCACGGACGACTACATGGTCAAGCCCGTGGACGAGGAGGAGATGATCCTGCGGATCGCCGCTCTCCTGCGCCGCAGCCACATCGCCACCGAGCACAAGCTCACTTGCGGCGAGACCACCCTGGACTACGACCAGCTCACCGTCTCCCGGGGCGGAGACAAGCAGGAGCTCCCCCGCAAGGAATTTCTGCTCCTTTTCAAGCTCCTCTCCTACCCCGGCAAGATCTTCACCCGCCGCCAGCTGATGGACG
>CADAGW010000311.1 GCA_902787475.1 uncultured Eubacteriales bacterium | reverse complement strand
GCCCACAAATCCCAGCGCCAGCAGGGCCCCCTCCCCCACGGCCCGGGGCAGCATGGCCCGGGCATACACCTCCCGGATCCGCCGCTTCCACGCCGCGATGGTCTCGCCGGTCCTGCGGATCAACTGCTTGAGGCACCACATGGCCCCGTACAGGCCGAAGACGATGATCAGCACCCGGGGCAGCATCCAGGCCCGGGTCACTTCCTTGCCAAGGTCGGCATACGTCCCCTCGCCCAGCGCCGTCTGTCCGCTGGCCTCCAGGGCCCTCCCGGCACCCATGGCCTTTCTGGACTCCGCCACGGCGTATTCCATGGTCAGGCCGTCGGCCATACCCGTCCTGAGCGGCAAAATGATCCCATACTCCGACGTATCCCCCGGCCCCCCGGCGTACCGGATCACGCCGATCACGTCGTACCACTTTTCCTGTATCTTCACGCGGCTCCCCACAGCCTGGCTGGTGGGAAACAGGGCAAAGGCCAGCCGCTCGTCCAATACGGCCACACGCCGCCCCTTCTCCATCTCCTCCTGGCTCATGAGCCGCCCGTCCTTGAGATATCCCGGCCGCACGTCAAAATATCCGTCCCCGGCGCACACCAGATAGGCCGTCTTGGCCCCGCCCTCCGTCTCCACCGGACACTGGCGCCATATGGTGTATAGGGTATCCTCGGTCACCTTTTCCCGGGTCTCCCAGGTCTTGACTGCCGTCTCCATGTCCTCCGGGGCCAGCGCCGCGTACTGGCAGATCTCCGGCATCTTTACCAGCCCCACGCAGCCCCACACCGCCAGCACGGCGCAGAGAACCCACAGCCACTTACCCCTTCGGCCCTTCCAAAAACCCTTCATATCCCGTCTCTTTTCATTCCGCTTCCGCGGTCATTCGGTATACTCCATCACCACGCTGCCGTCGCTGATGGCCCGGTCCTCCATATACGCCACCCTCTGCCAGCTCAGATCCTCCTCCACAGAGATCAGATCCCCGGCCTGGGCGATGACTTTCACGGGCGTCTTGCTCACTGTCAGCCTGGCCTCGCCAAACGCGCTGGTGCCGCTCTGCACCACGTACACATACCGGTCGTCCCCGCCGCCCCGCACCGCCGCCGCTGGCAAAAGGGTGGTAGACTGGGGGGCCTTATACTCGATCTTCACCGACACGTCCCCCTTGGCCAACGACACCAGTCCGCCCATTTCCTCTATGATGTCCTTGTCCAGCTCCACGTCCACATACTTGGCCCCGTCCTGGGTCACGCCCACGCCGATGGTCTCGGTGTCCAGGTCGTATCCATACCGGGACGTAATGCTGGCGTTCATACCCTTGCTCATGGTCAGGCTGGTGTCCCCCACGGCGCACCGGATCACGGGCAATGCTCCCTTTTCGCACAGGAAATACGCCTCGTTCACCGGGTCATAGGTCTTGCCCGCCTCCACGCCCAGCTTGGTGATATATCCTGCATCCTGAGCGCATACCTTTTCCACCTGCTTTTGAAGCACCATCAGCGACACCACCTTCTCCTGGGCGCTCTCCCGCTGATCCTGATACTTCTTCATGTCCGCCACATAGCTTCTGACCTCGTCGGATATGGTGAACCGCTCCGCCTGGGCCATCTTCTCCTGGGCCTGCTCGTAGGCCGCCTTCTTTTCCTCATACCGCTGCCAGGCCTCCGACAGCGCCTCACTGGGCTCCCCGGGCATCTCCGTCAGCCCCTCCAGGCGCATCTGGGCTCCCCAGGCAAACTTGGCGTCTCCCAGATCCTCCGTGGCGTCGGTGATCTCCACATACGCCTCCGCCCACGCCGCCTCGCTTCTGCGAAGGCTCACGTTCTTTCGCTCCAGCGCCTGGATCTGCCCGTCCGCCCCGTCGTACTCCGCCCTCAGGGACGCCAGCGTCTTGTCATAATCCGTCACCGAGGCGGTAAACAGGGTCGCCCCCGCCTTCACTTCGCTGCCTACCTCCACGGCCACGCTCTTGATGTCCAGCGTGTATCCGTCCATATTTTCGATTTTAACCCCCTGGCTCTTGGGAAACCGGAGCTGGCCCGTCAGCGTCACGCTCTGGCTCAGCTTTCCCGTCCTGGGGGAAAGTATCTTCACCTTCGCCGTGGCGATGGTCCGCACCGTCCCGGAAAAAAACATGCACAGCGCCACCACGCATGCCAATACGATCATGCCCCGCACGGCGAACTTTTTGCTCTTCATACCCACATTCCTCTCCGTCTATTTCCCGTCATTTCAGCTCCGTCAGCTGTATGCCCTCCAGTATGTCCTTCTGGAAATACATATACACCAGCAGCGCCGGCAGTATATACAGCGCCGCCCCGGCAAACTCCACGCCGCTGGAGGCGGACGCCAGCTGATTGAACATCACCGACAGGGGCATCAGGTCCGTCCTGGTGGTCAGATACGTGATGGGCTGCTCCACCAGGTTCCAGCAGTCCGCGAAGCTCAGCGCCACCGCGCAGCCGATCATGGGCCGGCACACCGGCACGATCACGTGCAAAAAGCACCGCCAGGTGCCTGCCCCGTCGATCTGCCCCGCCTCCACCAGCTCGTTGGGCAGCGAGATCATGTGCTGGCGCAAAAGAAAGATATAAAACGGCGCGAAGCAGGTGGGCAGTATCACCGCCCACACCGTGTCGATGAGCCCCAGACTCCGAAGCGTCAATACGTTGGGCACCATCGTCACCTGAAAGGGTAGCAGCATCAGCATGATGACTCCAAAAAACAGGGCGTCCCGCCCCCGGAACCTGAACCGGCTGAGGCCATAGGCCAGCGCCGGGATCACCAGCGCCTGCCCCACCAGGATCGCCGCGGCGTACATCACGGAATTGACAAAGAGCTTTAGTACGCTCACGTCCTCGATCAGCACCGTGTAATACTGCCTCAGCGACACCACCCTGGGCGCCAGCTTGATCTCCATCCAGGCCGCAGAATCATAGCTCCCCCGGGTGTTCATAAACGCCCTGATCTCCCCCGGGGAAAAGAAGGAATACAGCCCCGTCAGTACTGGCGGCAGCAGGATCACCGCCGCCAATATGGCCAGCAGCCCCCTCGCCGCCCAATGCTTCTTTTTCACATTATCCCTCCAGCCGCCGGATC
>CADAGW010000310.1 GCA_902787475.1 uncultured Eubacteriales bacterium | reverse complement strand
TGCTGGAAAGGGTGTTGCCCTACGCAGCGCCCACCGCGATACATATCAGCGAAGACATGGCGTACAAGGCGCACCCCATGATAAGCCCGGCAATGACCCGTGAATTCATACAGCCCACGTATGAAAAGTGGATGGCGATGTTCAAAAAGTACGGAATCCGCGTGATCAATATGGACTCGGACGGCTATATAGAGGATCTGATACCCATATGGATAGACTCCGGCATAAACGTATGCGAGCCTATAGAGGTCGCCGCGGGCAACGATATCGTGCACTTCCGTGATCAATTCGGGCGCAACATGGCGTATAACGGCGGCATAGATAAGCGCGCGATTGCCAAGGGCGGCGATATCATGCGCGCCGAGGTAATGCGCGTTGTGCCTCCGCTGCTCAGGGAGGGCGGATTCATACCCGGCTGCGACCACGGCGTGCCGCCGGATATAGGGTACAGGGACTTTATCGAGTATACGCGCCTGCTCGCGCAGCTCACCGGCTGGCTCTGACGCCGGCGGCTGCCAGATTGACCTTACGCCTGTCCGGAGTTTATATCAGGGGCGGCGTGCGTTATGGTACAGTTCGATGAAACCTTCCGATCCTGTTCATTCGACGGTCTGCAAGGCCAATTGCGAAAAGAGCCCGACTTAATGCTGTTCTGCATGCTTTCCTTTGTTGCTTCGGTCTGACTAGCATCACCATCCCGGACAGCGTGACCAGTATCGGCAGTAGCACTTTCAATTACTGCATCCGTCTGACCAGCGTCACCATCGGCAGCGGCGTGACCACCATCGGCACCTATCCCCAAGACCGTCACCTCCATTTCCGGCAACCCCTTCGAGGGCAGCGGTGTAGGCTGCGTTTACGGCTTCGCGGGCACCCCGGCCCAGACGCTGGCGCGCAGTTACGGCATGCAGTTTGTCCCCCTGACCGACGCCTGGTACGCCAGGCTCAAGGACTGACCCGCCGTCGTATACGGGCCGCTCTCAATGCAGGGCGGCCTGTTTTCATTATATGCCTGTATCGTGGAAGGGAGGGCGGCGGATGGCATCCTCGCTTCGCTCTTCGCAATGACCGCTTGGCATCCTGTCATTGCGAGGAGACCTTTTAGGCCGATGAAGCAATCCGTAATCCCAATCAATGGTTCCGATGCGGAACAGCATGAAACGGCAAACAAGCTGCGCATCCACATAAAAACCGCCCGAAACCCCTTGATATATGGGGGCTCGGGCGGTGTGCGTATATGGCGGGTCAGGGAAGGGTCACGGTCAGTATGCCCTCCTGGTCGAAGGGGAGGCGGGCGGCGGTGCGGCCGTTGTGAAAGTGGAAGGCGCCGCCGTGGCTGGCGGAGTCGATGGAGTTGACCATGAGGGTGTGGGGGGAGGCCAGGGCGGCCTGGGCGGCGTATTCGTCCAGCTCGCCGCCGTTCCATTCAGACAGGGAGAAGTCCACGTAGACCGGCCAGATGAGCAGGTGGTCCGTGCGGAAGCGGTGGGGATATTCCCAGAGGTCGCCGCACAGGGCCAGCGTGATCTGGTGTCCGAGGAGGGTGAAGGGGCCGGTGTCGGCGCCCTCCCGGTAGTGGAAGTCGGTGCGGGAGGATTCCTTCCAGCCGGGGGATACGCGCCGGTAGTTGTGGACGAGACGGCCGCCGGAGAGGACGGCGCAGGAGGAATAGAGGGTGTCATTGTCCCGCTCTATGTAGCCCGTGGCGAGGGACATGCCGTAGCGGAGGGTCCAGTCCTTGAGGGTCGACATGGTCGGGGAGGAGAGGGAGAGGGCGATGTCCTTGTCCACGGAGTAGTTCCAGGTGAGGGCGTCAAAGCCCTGGAGGAACGCTTCGCCGAAGCAGAGAAGATCCACCTGGCCCCGGGACGAGGCCATGGCGGATTCGATCTGGCGGAGATTGTGGGATAGGTTCCGGTTTTCGCACCGGGAGGCGGAGAGGCCTATGCGCATATTTCACCTCACTGGATCAGATGCCGGATCCGGAGGAGCCACTGGGAATACTCGGCGGAGGTGGTGAGCTCGAAATCCTGGTCGAAGGCGTAGCCGTCGGGGACCTTGGTGATCTGGACGTGGTAGATATCCGGGTCGCCGGAGAAGGTGATATTGCCGTCCGGGTCGGAGGTCTGCATGGCGCAGACGGAGTCGGTGCAGAAGGTGACGGTGACGCCGGGGACGCTCTGGCCGTCCTGATCCACCACCCGGATGGAATAGGCGTCCGGCGCGGATGGGCCCGGCAGGGCGGAGTCGGCGTATTCCCAGGCGATGTCGTAGCCCGAGGAGCGGAAGGCGTTGGCCAGAGGCTCGATGCAGGAATCGTCCGGGATCAGGTAGACGCCGGGGACGCGGGCCGAGGAGCCGCCGGGGATCAGCACGGAGCAGACGTAGAAGCCTTCAAAATCGGGATCGGGCATGGGCTCGTCGACGAGATAGGCGTTTTGATCCGGGTCCAGGAGGGACTGGACGATGCGGACGTCCTCGTAATTGTAATACACAGCCTCTGAGGGGTCGTCCAGGGCGGTGAGGGTGAGGCGCAGGTGGGCGGTGTCGTCCGGGACGATGTAGACCGGCTGGGGGACGGGGTCGGACGCTTCATGGAACAGCACCAGGCGGGCGTCCTCGTTTTCCACCAGGATGGCCCGGTCATCGGACACCGGGAAGGCCCGGGTGGTCGCGTCAGCGGGGATGGAAGTGAGGACGGTGGTCTGGGTGTAGTCCTCGCCCAGGAAGGCGTCAAGGAGGCGGGCGATCTCGTCCGCGCTCATGAAGCTGCCCGTCTGGAGGAAGCCGACCTTGCCGAAGCGGTCCACGATCAGGGTGGCGGGGATGCTGGTGACGCCCAGGCGGCGGTAGACGGAGGCGTTTTCATCCCGGCCCATGGGGAAATGAAGGCCCCGGGCGTCCCGGTAAGAGGCGATCTTGTCGTAGGTGTCGGTGTCCTCGATGGAGAGGGCGATGAAGGCGACCCGGTCGGAATACTGCTGATAGACTGCCTCCAGGTAGGGCATCTCCCGGCCGCAGGGCGGGCACCAGGTGGCCCAGAGGTTGATGAGCACCGCGTCGTGGTGGGTCTTGAGGGCAGAGGAGAGGGAGAAGAAGAGGAT
>CADAGW010000309.1 GCA_902787475.1 uncultured Eubacteriales bacterium | reverse complement strand
CCTTCCCGCCCCACGTGCACGACTATCAGCCCTATTGGCCCACGTATCACATCCTGACGGACGCCATCGCCCGGGAGACCGCCTTTGTCCGGGCCGGGGAGCCGGTGCGGGACATCCTCCTGATCCACCCCATGGAGACCGGCTTCAGCCTCTACCACGGCAAGGGAAAGGACGGGCAGCAGGACAATACCCTCCTTCGGCGCCTGGACGGGCGGTTCAACCAGACCCTCCGCACCCTGGTGGGCATGCAGGCCAATTTCGAGCTGGGGGATGAGGACACCATAGCCGAGATGGGCAGGGTGTCAGAGGAAGGGGAGTTCGTGGTGGGGCAGATGGCCTACAGGGCCGTGATCCTGCCGGATATGGAGTATATGCGGGAGGGTACCCTGAGGCTCCTTCGCGCCTTCGCGGAGAAGGGCGGACGGGTGCTGGCCCTGGGCACGAAGCGTGTGCATATCGACCGGGGCGGGACGGCGGAGCTTTCGGCCATTGACGGCATCACGCTGGCGGACAGCGCCCGGGAGATGACGGATTTCGTGGCGGCGGCTCCCTCCACCTACAAGTTTACAGAGCGCGACGGCGGCACGGGCGTTCAGATCCTCTGCCGAAGGGACGGGAAGGACTATCTGTTCTTCATCACCAACGCCAACTGCCGGGAGGGGGCGGCGGGGGAATTGTCCCTGCCCGGCCGGTACGCCTGCGCGCGGTATGAGGAAATGGACGGCTCCGTGACGGCATATGGCGGGGAGTATGACGATGCGGCCACCACGGTGCGGGTGGATCTGCCCGCGGGCGGTACGGTGATGCTCCGTTTTACCCCCGGAGAGTGCGTGGCTGTGGAAACAGCGGCGGCCCAGGCCTCGCTGCCGATCACGCGGGGGTGGCGCTTTCACCGGGAGGATCCCAACGCCCTGGTGCTGGAGATGTACCGATACGCCTGCCAGGGGCAGGAGATGAGCCGGGAGACCTATCCCATACTGGCCATACAGGATCGGTTATTGAAGGCGGGGTATCGGGGCGAGGTGACCCTTGAGACCCGGTTCCGCCTGGATAAGCCCATCTCCGGCCTGCGATTGGCGGTGGAATATCCTAGGGAGCAGAGCATCTTCGTAGACGGCAAGGAGATCTGCCATGACCCGGTGGGGCAGTATATCTGCTTCGCCTTCGAGACCCTTCCCCTTCCGGATCTTTCGCAGGGAGAGCACGTGCTCACCATTTGCCGCCATTTCGAGCCTCGGCGAAAGGCCAGGAGCAGCGTGACCTCGCTCTTTGAAAACCTGGGCGGCGTGGACCTGGAGCAGGCCATATTGATCGGCGATTTCGCCGCCCGATCTGCCCTGGAGCCCGCCGTGCGGGGCTGTGTGCGCATGAGCGACGACTTCGTATTGACGGGCGAGGACAGCGAATGCGGGCAGGAGATCGTGTGCCGCGGCTATCCGTTCTACGCGGGCGTGATGGCCATGGAGACGGAGATCGATATCCCCGCTGGCGCGAAGGAGGCATATCTCACCGTGGAGGGGCTTCACGCCGCGGCGGCGGAGGTGCGCCTGAACGGGGAGATATGCGGCACGCTGTGCTGGGCTCCCTACCGGGTGCCGCTGACCGGCGCGCATCCGGGGAAAAACACGCTGACCATCCGCCTGTACGGCACCCTCCGAAATCTCCTTGGCCCCTGGCACCGGCCCGTGGGGGAGATCGGCGCGTGCTGGGGCGGCTACGGCTCGCCCAACCGGCCATGGGAGGGCAGCTATGCCCACGAAAACGGCCAGCTGTGCCCCAACTGGGAGGAAAACAGGCGGCCGGACAAGCTGGGCTGGACGGAATCCTATCTGTGCCTGCCCCTGGGCATCGTGGGGCCGGCCATATCGTGGAAAGTGTAGATCGTGACGCAAAACGCCCCGCAAGGCAAAACGCTTTGCGGGGCGAAGTGCATATGGGTCAGTCGATGGTCACGCTGACGGGGCAGTGGTCGGAGCCCATGATGTCTGAATGGATGGAGGCCTCTTTGAGCCGGGGCATCAGGCGGGAGGAGAGGATAAAGTAGTCTATGCGCCATCCTGCGTTCCGGCTGCGTGCGCCGCCTATGTAGCTCCACCAGGAGTAGGCTCCGGTGACGTCCGGGTAGAGGGAGCGGAAGGAGTCCGTGAACCCGGAGGACAGCAGGCGGGTCATGGCGGCGCGCTCCTGGTCGGTAAAGCCTGCGTTCATGTGGTTGGTGGAGGGGTTTTTCAGGTCGATCTCCTCATGAGCCACGTTTAAGTCCCCGCAGTACACCACGGGCTTTTTTTCGTCCAGAGCTTTAAGGTAGGCAAGGATGGCGTCCTCCCACTCCATGCGGAAGTCAAGCCGGGCCAGCTCCTTCTGGGAGTTGGGCACATAGCAGTTGACCAGGTAAAAGTCCTCAAATTCCAGCGTGATGGTGCGCCCCTCGCAGTCGTATTCCTCGCGGCCTATGCCGTAGGCGACGGAGAGAGGCTGTATCTTTGTCAGCACCGCTGTGCCGGAGTAGCCCTTTTTCCTGGCGTAGTTCCAGTAGGCGGTATACTCCCCGGTGCCGCCGGTATACTGGCCCTCGCTCAGCTTGATCTCCTGCAGGCACACCACGTCCGCGTGAAGGGTGTCGACGCTCTCCCAGAAGCCCTTTTCCACACAGGCCCTCAGACCGTTCACATTCCAGGATGCCAGTATCATGCCTTCGTCCTCCCGATGCGTATCTTTCGTATGACACACAGTATATCATATTTTCGATTTGGCGGCAAGTACGGTTGACAAGAGACCAAAAACCGTTTACAATATAGTACAGAGTTTCATGAGGGAGGTACGCGCCATGTACAAAGCCGTTATCGATACCGCCAAAGAAAAAATGAACAAGACCATCGAGCTGATGCGCAAGGAGCTCTCCAGCCTTCGGGCCGGCCGGGCCAATCCCCAGATCCTGGACAAGGTGCAGGTAGACTACTACGGCACCCCCACCGCCATCTCCAAGGTGGGCAACGTGTCCGCGCCCGAACCCCGCATGCTGGTCATCGCCCCCTGGGAGCCCAAGATGATCGGGCCCATTGAGAAGGCCATTCTGAAGAGCGACCTGGGACTCAACCCCACCAACGACG
>CADAGW010000308.1 GCA_902787475.1 uncultured Eubacteriales bacterium | reverse complement strand
CTCCTCCAAGAAGCACACCGTGGACTCCCTGGCCACCTGCGGCGCGGAGGTGCAGAAGGGCAACGCCCCTGAGGAAAGAAAGCTCCAGCGCCTGTTCCGGGATCCCCGGGCGGCCAAGCTGATCAAGCGATGCAACGACTTCGGCGCGGGCGGCGTGTCCGTTGCCATCGGCGAGCTGGCGGACGGGCTGGACATCGACCTGAACGCTGTGCCCCGCAAATACGAGGGCCTGGACGGCACCGAGCTGGCCATTTCCGAATCCCAGGAGCGCATGGCCGTGGTGCTCTCCCCTGCCGACCTGGATTCCTTTATGGCCCTGGCGGCGGAGGAAAATCTGGAGGCCACCGTGGTGGCCCACGTCACGAAGGAACCCCGGCTGGTGATGAACTGGAACGGGAAGAAGATCGTGGACATCGAAAGGGAGTTTATCAACTCCAACGGCGCGCCGAAGCAGGCCAAGGTAGTGGTGGACGCGCCGAGCAATGAGACCTCCGTGTCCTCCGGTTCCTTCACGGATTCTGTCCGGAAGATGGTAAGCGACCTGAACGTCTGCTCCCAGAGGGGCCTTTCCGAGCGGTTTGACTCCACCAACGGGGCTATGAGCCTTCTCATGCCCTTTGGCGGCCGCAGGCAGCGCACCCCTGAGCAGGTGATGGCCTCCCGGGTCAGCGTGCGGGGCAAGGAGAGCGACACCGCCTCCGTGATGAGCTATGGTTTTGACCCGGTGTGGTCCGAAAAGAGCCCCTACAAGGGCGCCTACACCGCCGTGGTGTCGTCTCTGGCCAAGCTGGCGGCCTCCGGCTGCGGCATGGACAACGTGCACCTCACCTTCCAGGAGTATTTCCGCCGTATGGACAGCGAAAAGGCCTGGGCGGAGCCTCTGTCCGCCCTCCTCGGCGCACTGGATGCCCAGCTGGACTTCGGCGCGGCGGCCATCGGCGGCAAGGACTCCATGAGCGGCTCCTTTGAAAGCATCCACGTGCCTCCCACGCTGGTATCCTTCGCCGTGGGCGTGTGCGACGCTAAATATGTGACCGGCTCCGAGTTCAAAAAGGCCGGATCGAGCCTGTATCTCATGATCCCCCGGTACCGGGAAAACGGCCTGCCCGTGAAGGACAGCCAGCTGGCTCTCTTTGCCGCGGTCAGCAATGGCCTTCGCGACGGCTCCCTGCTCTCCGCCCGGGCCCTGACCCGCTTTGGAGCGGCGGAGGCTGCCTTCAAGATGGCCCTGGGCAACGGCTTCGGCGTGCGGTTTACAAACGGCGGCAAGCTCTTTGCCGATCTGCCCGGCGCGATCCTGGCGGAGGGCCGTCCCGCGGAGGTGAACGGCTTTGACTGCGTGGAGATCGGCCAGGTGACGGCGGAACGGGTGTTCGCCTGCGGCGGCGACTGCCTCGCCATGGACGAGCTGGAGGCCGCCTATGAGGGCCGCCTGGAGGGCGTATTCCCTGCCAGGACCCCCGAAACGAGCCAGAAAGCTCCCATATTTGAGCATGTGGAGGCCGTCCGGCGTACATCCAGCGCGCATGTGGCCCGGCCCCGGGTGCTGATCCCCGTGTTCCCAGGCACCAACTGCGAATACGACACCGAGAGGGCGTTTCTGGACGCCGGCGCGGAAGTGGAGACCCTGGTGGTGCGAAATCTCAGCCAGAGGGACGTGGCCCAGTCGGTGGATGCCTTCGCCAGGGCCGTGGAAAAGGCCCAGATCATATTCATCCCCGGCGGCTTCTCCGGCGGCGACGAGCCCGACGGTTCTGGCAAATTCATCACCGCCTTCCTCCGCAATCCCCAGATCGCGGATCAGGTGATGACTCTGCTCACCGCCCGGGACGGCCTGATGGGCGGCATCTGCAACGGCTTCCAGGCGCTGATCAAGCTGGGCCTGGTGCCCTACGGCGAGATCCGGGAGCCGGATCAGTGCATGGCCACCCTCACCTTCAACGAGATCGCCCGCCACCAGTCCCAGATCGTCCGGGTCCGCGTGGCCAGCGACAAGTCCCCCTGGCTGGCCCGCGCCAGCGTGGGCGACGTGTACAGCGCTCCCGTGTCCCACGGCGAAGGCCGGTTCATGGCCTCGCAGGAGCTGATCGACCAGCTGGCGAAAAACGGCCAGATCGCTACCCAGTATGTGGACCTAAACGGCTTCCCCACCCTGTCCATCGACGGCAATCCCAACGGCTCCGCCTGCGCCATAGAGGGCATTACCTCCCCCGACGGCAAGGTATTCGGCAAGATGGCCCACGCCGAGCGGGTGGGCCAGACCCGTCCCCTCTACGGAAAGGTGCCCGGAAACTACGACATGGGCATGTTCAGAAGCGCCGTGGAGTACTACAAGTAATCGAAAACCGCAAAAAGAGACCGGAGTCTATAAAGACTTCGGTCTCTTTTTGCACAACAGACTAAATTCTGTTTTGCCTTGCCCTGTGGTTTTTGCCCGGGCGGGAGGTCTTTTTGACCGCCGCTTCCCCGGACATGGTGATCTTCTTGGGCAGGGGCTCGCCCTTGGGCGGCCTGGGGGGCCTGGGCTCCTTCACCGTGGGGGTAAACACCTCCATGGGATAGGGACACTCCAGCCTGGGGATCTGCCTGTGGATCAGCTTCTCCACCGCCTTCAGCTGGTCGATCTCGTCTATGCAGCAGAAGCTGATGGCATCCCCGTCCAGGCCCGCCCTGCCCGTGCGCCCGATGCGGTGCACATAGGCCTCCGGCTCGTTGGGGATATGTCGATGCCCCGGGCGGCGATGTCCGTGGCCACCAGCACCTTCACCTGCCCTCCCTTGAACCGGTTCAGGGCGGTCTGCCGGGCGGCCTGGGACTTGTCCCCGTGGATGCCGCAGGCCTCGATGCCCTTCTTGCCCAGATCCCTGACCACCTTGTCGCATCCGTGCTTGGTGCGCACGAATACCAGGGCGCTCTCCACCTCCGGGCGGGCGAGTATATCCGCCAGCAGGTGCTTTTTGTTGGCCTTGTCCACCATGTACAGGCTCTGGCGGATGCTGTCCACCGTGGAGGCGGGCGGGTCCACCTTCACCGTCTCCGGATCTTTGAGGATCGACATGGCCAGCTGTTCCACGTCCTTGGGCATGGTGGCGGAGAAAAACAGGGTCTGCCGCTCACTGGGCAGATGGGTGATGACCTTCTTTACGTCGTGTATAAAGCCCATGTCCAGCATCCGGTCCGCCTCGTCCAATACGAATATGGACAGCCTGCCCAGGTCGATATACCCCTGTCCGATCAGGTCGTTGAGCCGGCCCGGAGTGGCGATCAATATGTCCACCCCGTCCTTTAGCCTCATCACCTGGGGCTCCTGCTTCACGCCCCCGTAGATCACCTCGGCTTCCAGGCCCGTACCGAAGCCGTAATCCAAGAAGCATTCGTATATCTGCTGGGCCAGCTCCCGGGTGGGGGTCAGTATCAGCGCCCGTATGGGCCGCTTTCCGCCCCGCCTGGGCGGCGGCATCAACCTTTGCAGTATGGGCAGGGCGAAGGCCGCGGTCTTGCCGGTGCCCGTCTGGGCGCATCCCAGCACGTCCTTTCCCTCCAGGGCCAGGGGGATGGTCTTTTCCTGTATGGGCGTGGGCTGGGTGTAGCCCTGGTTTTCCACGTTTTTCAGCAATACCCGGGTCAGATTCAGTTCTCGAAACGTCATAAACAGCGAAACCTGTACTCCTTTTCTGTTGCGTCACAGGCCCAGCGACATTGCCAGGCTGTCGGCGCTTTTCCATATTTTGTCCTCGATCTTGTCCTCGCTCCGTCTCCACGTCCTCTCGGCCAGTGCCGGAAGGCGGGTGCGCACGTTGGCGAATTCCTCCCTCGCGGCCGCCGCCGGGCTTTCGTAGGCGGTCAGGCTGTCGCCCCAGGCGCACATCTGCCCGCCCAGCACCGGCGCGTCCTCCGGCACGGTGAGGGTGGTGTTGTACGCCTTGGACTTGGGCCACCAGTGGGTCCATATCCGGGGATTCCAGCGAAGGATCTCGTCCCGGGACCACATGGTGTGGGGCGTGCATACGTAGTTGGGCTTCCAGGAGGCGTTGATGAGGGTAAACCCGCCTTCACAGAGATCCGGCGCGGGCTGATAGTAGTTTTCCCAGGAGAATACGATGAGTTCGCGGGTCACCTGGTGGTTAAATTCCTTGGCAAACCCCTCCCAGGCCACGGGCTTTTTGCCGAGAGACAGCACCATTTTGGCCAGCCTGTCCACATAGTGGGCGTACTGGGCCCTATCGTCCGCAAGGCCGTGCTCCTTCCGGTATTTGACGCACCCGGGGCACTTGTCCCAATTGGCATAGGCCGCCTCGTCCCCGCCGATGTGGATATAGGGCGAATCGGGGAAGAGCCGTATCACCTCCCGGAGCAAAAGCTCAATGGCTGAGAAGGTCTTTTCCTCACAGCACAGTATGCCGTTTTCCCCGAATATCTCCGGGTATTTCCGGTTGAACTCGCCGCTGTGGCCCGGAAAGTCGATCTCCGGCACCAGCACCACGCCCCGCCGCCTGGCGTATTCCTCCAGGTGGATCATCTCCGCCTCGGTGTAGTGCTTGGTCCTGGTGGGCAGGGCCGGGAAGGCCCGGCTGGGCAGGGTATACGCCTGATCGTCGCTGAAATGGAGCTGGAGGCGGTTGATCTTGTACATCCAGCACAGATCCACATACCGGAACAAAAACTCGACGGGGTGCCACTGCCGGGCCAGATCCACCATCAGTCCCCGCCAGGGGTAGGCGGGCCTGTCGTGTATGACGCCCCTGCGGGCGCAGATGCCCTCCCCCGTATGCCGCAAAATCTGGAACAGGGTGGAGGCGGCGTACATGGCTCCCTCCTCGCCCCCGCAGAATACCTGGCAGGCATCCTCTACGCGGATCTCGTATTCGTCGCTTTTGAGCTTGCCGTCAAAGGAGAAGGACACGCCGCCCTCGCCAACCGTAAGGCGCACGCCGCCGGAGCGGTCCATGGCCTCAAAAAGGGCCCATGCCGCGTCCTCAAACCGCCCGTCCCGGCAGGAATACACAGCGGGCATGACGCTCTCCCCCGCGCCCATTTCCCAGGCCTGGGGCTGCGGGATCACCCGGTATCTGTCCATGACTTCCTCCTATCTCCCAATGAGGGACGCCACCAGCTGGTTCATCTGATCGTATTTTTTCTCCACGTCTGTGAGCAGCTTCATCTGCGCCCTGGCCCGTATCAGGTTGTGGTCGGGGGCGTTCACCTTAAAGTACTTGTCCCCGTCCAGATAGTCGGTCAAGAACCGCATGGCCAATTCGCAGGTGATGACCTTGATGCCAAGGGGCAGGGCCAGCAGCTCGTTCACCGTTAAAAAGCCGTTGGTCTCCATGAGAAAGCCCCGGGTGAACTGCTCAAAAAGCCCCATATCCAGGCTGATTTTGGAGGTGTCGCTCTCGTCCTCGGCGGCGGTGGAGGCGCCAAATCGTATGGCGTCGCCATAGTCGTAGAGGGAAGAGCCGGGCATCACGGTGTCAAGGTCGATGACGCACACCGCCTTGCCCGTCTCGTTGTCCAGCATCACGTTGTTGATCTTGGTGTCGTTATGGGTCACCCTCAGGGGCAGCTCTCCCCTTTCCAGCTTCTTGACGATCTCGCTCATCATCCTCCGCCGGTCAAAGAAAAACTCGATCTCCTCCTCCACATCCTTCACCCGCCCGGCCTTGTCCGCGGCCACGCTGGCCACAAAGGCGTAAAACCGCCTGCGGGTGTCGTGGAAGCCGGGTATGGTCTCCGCCAACTGGTCCGCGTCGAAGTCGTACAGCTGCCTCTGGAATTCACCGAAGGCCCGGCCCGTCTCAAAGAAATGCTCCGGCTTCTCCACCCGGTCATAGGCCGTGGCGTTCTCGATATAGTTGTAGGCCCGCCAGAAGCCGCCC
>CADAGW010000307.1 GCA_902787475.1 uncultured Eubacteriales bacterium | reverse complement strand
CCTCGTCATCGATGACCGCCGCGGTGGCCTCGGGCATTTTGTAGTAGCCCTTCATGACGTTGTAGCCCCGGGCCACGAACTCGCCGTCCACGTTGTCGGGCAGGTCTTCCCAGGTCTCAGGATCCACGATCTTGCACTCCACGCCGAATATGGGCCCGCCCACGGTATTGACACGGGCGTCCAGGGAGTCGGTTGTCTTGGACATGGTGCAGGCCGGGGAAGCCTCGGTCTGGCCGTAGGTGATGCAGATCTCGGACATGTGCATCTTGTCCACCACGTCCTGCATGACCTTCACAGGGCAGGGGGAGCCGGCCATGATGCCGGTGCGCATGTGGGAGAAGTCGGTCTTGGGGAAGTCCTCGTGGCCCAGCATGGCGATGAACATGGTGGGCACGCCGTGGAAGGCGGTGATCTTTTCCCGGTTGATGCAGTCCAGGCCCTTGCGGGGGGAGAAGGCCGGGATGGGGCACATGGTGACGCCGTGGGTGACGGAGGCGGTCATGGCCAGCACCATGCCGAAGCAGTGGAACATGGGCACCTGGATCATCATCTTGTCGGCGGTGGACAGGTCCATGCAGTCGCCGATGGCCTTGCCGTTGTTGACCACGTTGTAGTGGGTGAGCATGACGCCCTTGGGAAAGCCGGTGGTGCCGGAGGTGTACTGCATGTTGGCCACGTCGTCCTTTTTGACGGTCTTGGCCAGGGCCACTACCTCGCTCTGGGGGGTGTACTGGGCCTGGTCCATGGCCTCCTCCCAGGTGTAGCAGCCGGGCATCTCAAAGCCGCAGGTGATGACGTTGCGAAGCTCGGGCAGGCGGCGGGAATGGAGATGGCCCTTTTCGCAGGAGGCAAGCTCCGGGCACAGCTCCTTCATGATGGCCGCGTAGTCGCTGTCCTTGAAGCCCTCGATCATCACCAGGGTGTGGGTGTCGCTCTGGCGCAGGAGGTACTCCGCCTCGTAGACCTTGTAGGCGGTGTTGACCGTGACCAGCACGCAGCCGATCCTGACGCTGGCCCAGAAGGTCAGATACCACTGGGGCACGTTGGTGGCCCAGATGGCGATGTGGTCGCCCTTTTTGATGCCCATGGACAGAAGGGCCCGGGCGAATTTGTCTACCTCGTGCTGGAACTCCGGATAGGTGCGGGTGTAGTCCAGGGTGGTGTAGCGGAAGGCGTATAGGGTGGGGAATTCACGGGCCGCCCGCTCCAGCACCTCGCCGAAGGTGCAGTCGATGAGGGTATTCTTTTTCCACAGGTACTTGCCCGTGCCCCGCTCGTCGGTGGGCAGGCGATAGGTGTGGATGTAGTCGGACATGTAGTGGGCGAAGTGGGGGAACACGATGCCGGGGTCGGTGAGGTCCGGGGCCCAGCGCTTGACCCACTCCAGCGTCACATAGCCGTCGTAGTCGATGGCATCCAGCGCCTCCAGGGCCTCCTTGACGGGCATGTCGCCCTCGCCCATCATGCGGTATTTGACCTGGCCGTTCTCCATGACGGAGTCCTTGACGTGGAGGTATTTGATGCGCTTGCCCAGGTTTTTGACCGTGGTCTCCGGGCTTTCGCCGAAGAAGCGGAAGGGGTGGTGTACGTCCCACAGGGCCGCCACGGCGGGAGAGTCGATCTTGTCCAGGAGACGGGCCAGGCGGGCCGTGTCGGCGAATACGCCGTTGGTCTCGCAAAGGAGGGTGACGCCGGCCTTTTCCGCTATCCGGCCAAGCTCGCGGACGAGGGAGGCCACGTAGTCGTCGTCCACCTCGCCGGTGACGGGGGCGTCGGTGTCGGCCAGCAGGCGGATATAGGGCGTGCCCAGGGCCCGGGCCAGCTCGATATATTTGGTGATCTCCTCGATGTTTTCCTCCCGGCGGCTCTTTTCGCGCAGGGGACAGCCGCTGGACAGGCAGGAGATCTCAAGGCCCAGATCGGCCAGCTTTTTGATGGTGCGGGGCAGCTGCCGGGGCGTAAAGGGCGGCGCTGTCACGGCGTAGATGTCGTGGCCCAGGCCGCGAATCTCGATTCCGTCAAATCCGAAGTCTTTTGCCATGGTGTAGATGTCTACCCAGGAAAAATCCGGGCATCCCAGCGTGGAAAACGCAATTTTCATGCGGCCCAGCCTCCTTTTTGTATATTTTCATCAGTATAGCATACAAAATCGCCATTTTCATGAATATTGAGTGAAAACATATACACCGGGAGGAGGGGCGGCAGGATTTGACGGAGGCGGCGCAGAATAGACACAAAAACGACGCAGGGAGGCGATGGGCGTGTATTGGGACGTGATGACGTTTTGCGACAGGCTGCCTGAGGATATAGAGAGTATTAAGTGGGCCGGGGACTGGGACGGGGCGAAAAGGCGGATCGGGTATCTGCTGGGGCAGGATATTCCCCATAGGCTTCGGGCCCGGCTGGCCCTTGAAGGGGAGCGGATCGAGGACATCCGCAGGAGCTACTGCTACGACCGGGAGGCGGCGCTCTCTCTGATGCGGGAGAAGGTGCCGGACTTTACGGAGGCGGATCTGGACCGGCTGGACGACATGGGGGCCACGGACTTCACGTATGAGAACGGGAAAAGGAAGTATCTGCGGAGCTTCCGGAGCACGCTTCTCAAGGTGAATCCGGAGATCCGCGCCCGGGCCGGGATCGCGCAGGACGCTTCGCCCACGAAAACGGATCTGCTCATTAAAGAGATCATGGAGAAGGGCGAAAAGCGGGTGCGGCTCCACATCAGGGCCAGCCTGCGGGTGCGGGACGGGGCGTTTGTGAAGGGCGAGACGTACACGGTGCATCTGCCCATTCCCGCGCCGTCGGAGCAGACGAAGGACATCGCCCTGCTGGGATTCAGTCACGAGCCGTACAGGATCGCGCCGGAGGACGCCTGGCAGAGGACGGTGTGCTTTAAGGAGACGCTTCGGGAGAACGAAACGTTCTGGGTGGAATATGAGTACACCCAGGACTGCAGGTATTATAGGTACGGGGATACGGAGCGGGTGTACAGCTTTGACGCGCCGCCGACGGAGGCGGATCTGGCCGAGGAGCAGCCGCATCTTGTGTTTACGCCGTATCTGCGGGCCCTGCACGACGAGCTGGCGGGGGGCGAGAAGGATCCCCTGGCGGCGGCGAAGAAGTTCTATGATTATATTACGAAACACATCACCTATTCG
>CADAGW010000306.1 GCA_902787475.1 uncultured Eubacteriales bacterium | reverse complement strand
TCAGGTGCTCCGGGAGATCGAGGACGCCTGCGCCCTGCCCTTCACCGCGGTGGTGAACAACACCAACCTGGGCCCTGCCACCACGGCGGATTACGTCCTCGCCTCGGCGGACTACGCCGCGGAGATCGGAGCGCGGGCCGGTCTGCCGGTGAAGATGACCTGCGCCATGGAGAAGCTGAGCGGGGAGCTTCAGAACAAAGTGAGCAATTATTTTCCCATATCCGTCATGCAGTTATATTACATGGAGAAAGAAGGGACGAGTCTTGGCAAAACTAACCTTTAGGGAGGAACTGTGCAAGGGCTGCGGCCTGTGTGCCGATGCGTGTCCGAAGCACATCCTGTTCCTCTCCAAAACCAGACTGAATCAGAAAGGGTATTCCCCCGTGGAGCTGACGGAGCCCGAGAAATGCACCGGCTGCGCCTTCTGCGCCACCATGTGCCCGGACTGCGTCATCACCGTGGAGAAATGAGAAAGGAGCGAGGGATGAAAGAGACCGTACTTATGAAGGGCAACGAAGCCATTGCCGAGGCGGCCATCCTGGCCGGCTGCCGGCACTACTTCGGCTACCCCATCACCCCCCAGACGGAAGTGGCGGCCTATATGGCCAAGAAAATGCCGAAGATCGGCGGCACCTTCCTCCAGGCGGAGAGCGAGATCGCCGCTATCAACATGGTCTACGGCGTGGCCTCCACCGGCAAACCCGCCATGACCTCCTCCTCCAGCCCCGGCATCTCCCTTAAATGCGAGGGCATCTCCTATCTGGCCGGGGCGGATCTGCCCGCGCTGATCGTCAACGTGCAGCGGGGCGGTCCCGGCCTGGGCGGCATCCAGCCCTCCCAGTCGGATTACTTCCTGGCCACCCGGGGACCGGGCCACGGGGATTTCCACGTGCTGGTGTTCGCCCCCGCCTCCGTGCAGGAGATGGCGGACCTCACCGGCCGGGCGCTGCACCTGGCGTGGAAATACCGCATGCCCGCCATGCTGCTGGCGGACGGCACCATGGGTCAGATGATGGAGCCCGTACAGCTGCCCGAGGAGAGCAATGCCTTCGGAGACGCCCCCTGGGCCGTCACCGGAACGGAGATGCAGCGGACCCACAACATCATCAACTCCCTGGAGCTGGCCCCGGAGAAGCTGGAGAAAAAGAACTTTGACCGCTTTGCGCGCTACGCGAAGATCGAAGCGGAGGAGACCCTGTGGGAGGAGTACCAGATGGAGGACGCGGAGATCTGCATCGTGGCCTGCGGCATCACGGCCCGGGTCTCCCGCAACGCCATCGCGGACGCCCGGAAAGAGGGCATCAAGGTGGGGATGATCCGGCCCATCACCCTGTGGCCCTTCCCCAAGGAACCCCTGCGGAAGGCCGCCGGGCAGGTCGGCTCCTTCCTGTGCGTGGAGATGAACATGGGCCAGATGATCCAGGACGTGGAGCTGGCTATCCGCTGCCAAAAGCCGGTGGAGCTGTGCGCCCGGGCGGGGGGCATGATCCCCACCCCGGACCAGGTGCTGGAGCACATCCGCACCCTGGCGAAAGGAGGAAAATGATATGGTCGTATTTGAAAAGCCCCGCGCGCTGACAGACGCCGTACTGAGCTTTTGCCCCGGCTGCACCCACGGCATCGTCCACCGCCTGGTGGCGGAGGCCATCGACCAGCTGGGCATCGAGGGAAAGACCATCGGCATCGCCCCGGTGGGCTGCGCCGTCATGGCCTATGATTTCTTCGCCTGCGACATGATCGAGGCCGCCCACGGCCGGGCTCCCGCCGTGGCCACGGGAGTCAAGCGGGCTCTGCCGGACAACATCGTCTTCGCCTATCAGGGGGACGGCGACCTGGCCTCCATCGGCCTGTGCGAGACGGTGAGCACCGCCTCCCGGGGGGAGAACATCACCATCATCTTCATCAACAACGCCATTTACGGCATGACCGGCGGACAGATGGCTCCCACCTCCCTGGTGGGACAGGTGACTCAGACCTCGCCCTACGGCCGGGACCCCAAGACCCAGGGCTATCCCATCCGGATCTGCGAGCTGCTCTCCACCCTGGAGGCCCCCGCCTATCTGGAGCGGGTCACCGTCAACAGCGTGAAAAACGTCAACCGGGCCAAAAAAGCCATTCTCAAGGCCTTCCGCAACCAGGTGGAGGGCAAAGGCTTCTCCCTGGTGGAGGTGCTGTCGGCCTGCCCCACCAACTGGGGCATGACGCCCCAGAAGGCCCTGCAATGGATCGACGAGGCCATGATCCCCCAGTATCCGCTGGGCGTGTTTCGGGACAAGGGGGCGGAATAAATGGCGGAGCATCAGATCATTATCGCCGGCTTCGGCGGCCAGGGCCTGCTTTTCACCGGAAAAGTGCTGGCCTACGCCGGACTCATGGAAAAACGGCAGCTCAGCTGGCTGCCCTCCTACGGCCCCGAGATGCGGGGCGGCACCGCCAACTGCAACGTGATCCTCAGCGACGACCCGGTGGGGTCCCCCATCGTGCAGAACCCCGACATCCTCATCGTGATGAACGCGCCCTCCCTGGACAAGTATGAGAGCACCGTGAAGCCCGGGGGAAAGGTGTTCGTGGACTCCACCCTCGTCACCCGGAAGGTGGAGCGCTCCGACGTGGACGCCTTTTATATCCCTGCCACCCAGATGGCGGCGGACATGGGCATCAGCGGCCTGGCCAACATGATCCTGCTGGGCGCGGTGCTCCGGGAGACGGCCTGCATCCGGGAGGAGACCCTTCCCGACGCCATGCACAAGGTGATCCCCGCCCGGCGGGCGGACATGTTCGAGCTGAACATGAAGGCCATACAGGCCGGAAAGGAATACGTATGAAGATCTCCTGCGTCCAGATGGACGCGGCGCTGGGCAGGCCGGAGGAAAACCTGGCCCGGGCCAAGGCGCTTGTCACCGATGCGGCGAAGGCCGGCGCGGACGTGGTGGTCCTGCCGGAGACCTGGAACGTGGGCTTTTTCCCCCGGGAAGGGCTGCGGGAGATGGCCGACCCCGGCGGCGAGGGCGTCCTCCGGGAGCTGGGCGCGCTGGCCGAGGCGCTGGGCGTCAACCTGGTGGCCGGCAGCGCGGCGACGGTCCGGGACGGCAGGGTGTTCAACACCGCGTACGTATTTGACCGGAAGGGCGGGTGCGTGGGCCGGTACGATAAGACCCACCTGTTTTCCCCCATGGGCGAGCACGAGTATTT
>CADAGW010000305.1 GCA_902787475.1 uncultured Eubacteriales bacterium | reverse complement strand
CCCCGCCGTCGGTGAACCGGGTGGAGGCGTTGTGATACACCGCCGCCGCGTCGATCCGGTCCATAAACTCCCTCGCCGCCGCGCCGTCCTCCGTCACCACGCACTCGCTGTGCCCCGTGCCGTAGCGCTGTATGTGGCCTATGGCCTCCTCCATGCTGTCCACCACACGGGCCGCCAGGATGTAGTCGTTATACTCCTTGCCCCAGTCGTCATCTGTGGCCTCTTTGACCGTGGGCAGTATGGCCCGCACCCTTTCGTCCCCCCGGATCTCCACCTGGGGCATGGCCGCCGCCGCCCGTGGCAAAAACGCCTCCGCCACGTCCCGGTGCACCAGCACGCATTCGCAGGCATTGCACACGGAGGGCCGGCTCACCTTGGCGTTGACCAGTATCCTCACCGCCATATCCAGATCCGCCGCCCTGTCCACATAGGTGTGGCAGGTGCCCGCGCCGGTCTCGATCACCGGCACCTGGGCGTTTTCCACCACCGAGCGGATCAGCCCCGCGCCGCCCCGGGGGATCAATACGTCCACGCCGCCCCGAAGCCGCATCAGCTCCTGGGCCGTCTCCCGGCTGGTGTCCGGCACCACCTGCACGCAGTCCGCGGGCAGTCCCGCCCGCTGAAGCGCCAGGCGAAGCACTTCCCCCACCGCCAGGTTGGATCGTATGGCCTCCTTGCCGCCCCGCAGGATCACCGCGTTGCCGCTCTTTACGCATAGGGCCGCCGAGTCCGCGGTCACGTTGGGCCGGGCCTCGTAGATCACGGCGATGACGCCTATGGGCACCCGCTTTTTGACGATCCTAAGACCGTTGGGCCTCACCGTCTCACGGAGGGTCTCCCCCACCGGGTCGGGCAGGGCGGCGACTTGCCTTAATCCCTCCGCCATGCCGCTTATCCTCTGGGGCGTGAGCCTGAGCCTGTCCCGAAGGGCCTGAGTAAGCCCGCTCCCCGCCTCCATGTCCTTTTCGTTTTCCGCCAGTATGGCCTCCTGCTCTTTCTCCAGGGCCTTCGCCATTTCAAGCAGAGCCAGATTTTTCGCGTTTTCGTCCGCCAGCGCCAGCTTTCTCGACGCCTCCCGGGCCCTTTCCGCCATTTCCCGCAGCATACTCACACCGCCTTTACCCAATTGTCCCGGTGGATCACATCCACCTCCGCCTCTCCGCCAAACTGCATGGCCCTGAGAAGCTCCTCCCTGCCGTAGGCCACGATGCCCCGGCCCAGATATTCGTGGCTCCCCCGGGTAAACACATTCACCACGTCCCCGGCCTTAAAGTCTCCCTCGGCGGCCACCACGCCCCGGGGCAAAAGGCTCTTTCCCCGCTGGGTGATGGCCTGGGCTGCGCCCTCGTCCACGTAGAGGTTCCCCGACGCCATGGCGTAAAACGCCAGCCACTGCTGCCGGTTGTGAAGGGCGTTCCCCCGGGCCACGAACCGGGTGCCCCGGGCCTGCCCCTTCGCCGCCAGATATATGTTCTCAGGCTCCTTGGAGGAACAGATCACCACCTCCACCCCGGCGCTGGTGGCCAGGGACGCGGCCTTGATCTTGGTCTTCATGCCGCCGGTGCCCCGCTCGGTGCCCGCGCCACCCGCGGCCTGGGCGATCGGTGCCCCGCTCGGTGCCCGCGCCCCCCGCGGCCTGGGCGATCTCCTCGGTGATCTCCTCCACCACGTCGATGTGCCGGGCCTGTGGGTCCTTCGCCGGGTTGGCGGTATACAGCCCGTCCACGTCGGTGAGCAGGGCCAGCAGATCCGCGTGCATCATGGCCGCCACCTGGGCCGACAGGGTGTCGTTGTCACCGATCTTCAGTTCCTCCACCGCCACGGAGTCGTTCTCGTTGATGATGGGCACCGCCCCCCGGGACAAAAGGGTGGTCAGGGCGTTGAACACATTTTTATACCGCCTGCGGTCCGAAAAATCGTCCTGGGTCAACAGCAGCTGCCCGCAGGGCAGGTCATACCGGGCAAACTGCCGGGCGTATTCCTCCATCAGCAGGCTCTGCCCCACCGCGGCGCAGGCCTGCTTGTCCGCGATGGCCTTGGGCCTCTGGGCATATCCCAGCCGCCCGAACCCCGCCGCCACCGCGCCGGAGGTCACCAGTATGATCCGGCAGCCCTCCCGGGCCAGTCCCGCCATCTGATCCACATAGGCCCCGACCTTCTCCGGCCTCAATCTCCCGTCGCCGCCGGTCAGCGACGACGACCCCAGCTTCACCACCATCAGCTTCGTATTCACGCTCATTCCAGTCCTTTTCGCGTATTTATAGATCGATCCGCATCAGGGTCTCCTCGCCCCAGCTCTTCTGGGTGTCCTCAAACCCCACGCCCCGAAACAGCCGTATGGCCACCTCGTTTTCCCGACTCACGCTGACGTAGAAGGGGATCTTGCCCTTCTCCTTCTTCACCGTCTCCAGCAGCCGCTCCACCGCCTGCCGCCCGATGCCCTTTTTCTGATACCGCCTGTCCACCATCAGCCGGCACATGCCCCAGCCGCCCAGCCGGCCGTCGTAGTTCCACATCACAAACCCCGCCAGCCGTCCGTCGGCATATATGCCCATGGGGCAGGTATCCGCCTCATAGGCCGCCTGGGCCAGCGAAAAGGAGTTGGGGGCCACAAAGGCCTCCTGCCCGTCGTCCACCGCCAAGCGGCACACCGCGTACCAGCTGTCCTTGTCCACCCTGCGAAGCTCCACGCCCATACGACCCGCTCCTTTTTTGCCTATTTCGCTTCAAACGTCAGCCAGCGTACCTCGATCCCATCTCCCCAGGCCATCAGATACAATGGCCCCGCTCCCCCGGGAAGGCTCCCGGAGGCCTTGATCACCTTCCATTCGTCCGAGTCCACTGAAAAGCCTATGGCCTCTTTTCTCTCTCCCCGGTGCGCATACGCCCTTCCGTGTCCCCGGGCCTCTATGGCCATGCCCCTGGCCCCCTGTCCAAAGTCCACGTCCCGCCACTGGGCCCAGGATGGCCACGCCTCCGCGCCGCCCAGCCCTGTCAGCTTTTCTCCGTCCCCGTCGCTCGCAAGATACGCCCCGCCCTTCATGCGGCAGGCCAGGTGGGCGTCTATCCTCCCGAAGGCGTCAAGGGGCCCGTCCGCCCCCTGGCTGGTCATATCCACCTCGCCGATCCGGCCCGAATCATCAAAATATATCCTCTCGCAGCAGGCCCTCCGGCTGTAAATGCCGTTGCGGCTGGAGCGGTGATAAAACACATACCACTGATCCCCAAAGGGCTCTATGCTCCCGTGGTCGTTCCAAGTGCCCGGGTCGCAGCAGGTATTGTCCACGATCACCCCGCCCTTTTTGTAGGGCCCCAGGGGCGAATCGGCCACGGCGTAGCTCAGGCAGGTGGCCCGCCCCCGCGACACGTCCGTATACACCAGATAATACTTCCCGTTTCTCTTTCGGATGCTGGCACCCTCGTGAAAGCCGTGCGCCTCCTCGGTCAGTATGTTCTCCGTCACGGTGCTTTTGTCGATGGTGCGCATGTCCGGCATGAGCCTGGCCCCATTTAACGAAAACTGGCCCCAGAAATAATACCCCGTGCCGTCCTCGTCCACCATCACCGCCGGGTCGATGCCCCGTATCCCCTCCATGGGCCTGGGGTCTGTAAAGGGCCCCTGGGGCCTCCGGCTCACCGCCGTATATTCCCCGCCCCCCGCGGTGCAGTAATACAGATAATACGTCCCGTCCTTATACGCGCAGTCCGGCGCGTACAGCATGCCGTCCTCCAGATGGAAGGACTCGCCCTCGTCCCGCCACACATGCATATCCCCTGTGGAAAACACCCGGTAGCGGTCCGAGCAGTAGGTATCCCCATCCTTTATATCCAGCGATCCGTACAGATACAGCCGTCCGTCCGGCATCACGTGAGCCTCCCCGTCGGGCACGAATACATCCAAAGGGAGCATAGGATTCATGGTCACGCCTCCTTATATTCGCATGATAGCAGAACAGAGCGCGAATGTCAAGGGGAAGGTTATGTTTGTGATAAATCGCCCTCCGGCTCTTGACTTTTTCATTCGATTGGATATAATTTAATTGTGCTCAATCGAATTGAGAAAATGGATTGTACGGGAGGTTTCCAATGAACATTTACGATTTTAAGGTCACGGCCCGGGACGGAAGCGAAGTCTCCCTGGATCAGTATCGGGGCAAGGTGCTGGTCGTGGTCAACACCGCCACCGGATGCGGCTTCACCCCCCAGTATGCAGAGCTTCAGGAGCTCTACGACGCCCACCAGAAGGACGGCCTGGAGATCCTGGACTTCCCCTGCAACCAGTTCATGAATCAGGCCCCCGGTACCGACGAGGAGATCCACACCTTCTGCACCGGCCGCTTCGGCATCACCTTCCCCCAGTTCAAAAAGATCGACGTGCTGGGCGAGAACGCCGACCCGCTGTACAAATATCTCACCTCCAACACCAGGTTCGAGGGCTTCGGTCTCAAGGGCGCGGTGCTCATTCCCATCGTCCGCTCCATGGACAAGGACTACAAAAACAACGGCAACATCAAATGGAACTTCACCAAGTTCGTCATCGACCGGGAAGGCAGCATCGCGGCCCGCTTCGAGCCCACCGCCTCCCTGGATAAGCTCAAGGAAAAGGTGGAATCGCTCCTATGAAGCACTATCAGTATCTGACCCAGAACGTCTGCTCCCAGGTGATCTCCTTCGACCTGGACGGCGACGTGGTGAAAAACGTCAGCTTCTTCGGCGGCTGCAACGGCAACCTCAAGGCCATCTCCAAGCTGGTGGACGGCATGACCGTGGACACCATCGAGGGCTATCTCAAGGGCAACCTC
>CADAGW010000304.1 GCA_902787475.1 uncultured Eubacteriales bacterium | reverse complement strand
TATATCCGCTGCTGTTCTCTATATTGGGCGGTTTCAACACGAAAGATGAATTCCGGGAAATGGGTGAACTGCTGCCCGTTCCGTCAAAGATCACATTTCTCAATTTCAGCTACGTGTTTTCCAGCGCCATGGGACGCCCGCTTCTGAATACCTTTCTGCGGTCAGCCTGGTATACCATCGTCGTATCCACCATTTCGGTGCTGCTGGGGTACGTGCTGGCCCGGTATGAATTCAAACTCAAGAAGGCCGTCATGACCTTTATCATCGTGGCGCAGGTCATTCCCGGCGTGCTGACACTGATCCCAACCTTCGTCATGGTGTCCAATATCCCCCTGGTGGGAGGCAATGACATACTGGGCAACGGCGGACACGGCCTGTACGACAACAAGCTGATGCTGTATCTTCCCCTGGGCTGGGGCTATCTGATCTGGACGTTCCTGTTTACTCAGTCCATGAAATCGCTGCCCGTGGCTTTTGAGGAGGCGGCGGAGATCGACGGCTGCGGTTTCTTCAAGACCCTGACCAGCGTCGTTCTGCCCATGCAGAAGCCCATTATTACAGTCATAGCGGTGAACGTGGCGCTGAACACGTGGAACGACTGGATGACACCGTTTTTGTACATCAACCGCACGTCCGATTCGACCATTACGGCGTACCTGGCCGTATTGACTGCGGCTTTGAAGCAGTTCGGCGAGAAGGACTACCCGAAGATCTTTGCCATATCGACCGTCGCCATCATACCGCCCTTCGCGATTTTCCTGTATTTCCAAAAATATATCATACAGGGCATCGCTTCCGCGGGCCTGAAAGGCTGAGCGCCGGCCAAAGGGAGAAACTGCCAGGATGGACTGAGAACACAACCGCGCCAATCCATGTTCCCGACTGCCTCTTTATTCGGTGGTCGGGAACATGCCTTCCATGTTGGCGGAAGGAATGTCCGGCCGGGCGTTTCGGACACGCCTGCGGAGCTTATTGTCCTGGCGGCGATTCCATTCGGCATCCGCCATGAGTCCGAAGCGTTCCTCAAAGCCGAGCTGTGAATAGGGACTGAAACGCCAGATTATGGGCGCGCGATACTGTTTCAAACCAACAGATAACGGTGCCTTTTTGCTGCACTTCTCAGATTTTGGACATCTTATGAAATCATCTTCGCATCTGCTGCGGATAATCAGAAACCGGTTGCCATTGAGAATACAGAAGGGGTCTTGATGACTCTCTGCCATACGGCGCATAACAATATAACCAATATTGAAGCATAAAAGGGCTTCGGGTAATGCGAACATAAATCTGGAGGCATTTGGGACCCGATTCAGGGTTAGATTGGGGTGTGCTCTACAGAAAAATCCTTATTTCATAGGCCTTTTTCGCTTGCTTGGGCAGCAGTCAAACAGTAGTAGCCCACCCTTTTGCAGGCCAAAAACGTTTCGCGTTTGCGGACTTTTGCAGATTCATTCCGCGGGCCAGGGAGTGTT
This sequence comes from uncultured Eubacteriales bacterium, assembly GCA_902787475.1. Lineage (GTDB taxonomy): Bacteria > Bacillota > Clostridia > Christensenellales > Aristaeellaceae > RUG13279. The sequence continues at coordinate 1,737 of CADAGW010000304.1, read as the reverse complement.
GCCGCGGCACACGAAAAGTATCCTCAGCACCGTCCCAAACCCTCCGTTTCAGCCATCTTTTGGCATGTGTTGCGTGGGTTTTCTTTTTTTTCTACCAAACTGACATCTAAAGAAAGGCTTATGCTTCCGCGCCGTGGTAGGCGAGGCAGAGCATGGTGATGTCGTCGAACTGCTCGGCGTCTCCCACGAAGGCGGAGACGGCGTTGTGGACGCCGGAGAGGATGTCCTCGGGGCGGCCATTTGGGGCGGCCTGAAGGGCGGAGACCATGCGGTCAGTGCCGAAGAGCTGCTGTTGGGCGTTGGTGGCCTCGGGCACGCCGTCGGTGTATACGAACAGCTTGGAGCCGGGAGTCAGGGACAACTCGTATTCCCGGTAGCGCACGCCGTCCATGCCGCCGATGACCAGGCCGTGCTTGTCGCGGACGAGGTCGAAGGCGCCGCCGGAGGGCTGGAGGGCGGGGTATTCGTGGCCCGCGTTGGCGCAGGTGAGGCGGCCGGTGGAGATCTCCAGAACTCCCATCCACACCGTGACGAACATGTCCTCCGGGTTGCGGGCGCACATCTCGCTGTTGACGATCTGGAGGATACGGGCAGGGCTCTTTTCGCTCATGGCCACGTGGTGGATCAGGGTCAGGGACACCATCATGAACAGGGCCGCGGGCACGCCCTTGCCCGACACGTCGCCGATGACCAGCGCCAGGTGATCGTCGTCCATCAGGAAAAAGTCGTACAGGTCGCCGCCCACCTCCCGGGCGGGCTTCATGGAGGCGTAGACGTCGAACTCCTTCCGATCCGGGAAGGGGGGATACTCCTTGGGCAGGGCGTTGACCTGTATGCGGGTGGCCAGGTCCAGCTCGGCCTGGATCCGCTCCTTTTCAAGGGCCAGGGCCTTCTTTTCCCGGGCGGTGAGAATGTAGTGCCAGACGAGGGACGCGGCGTAGAGGATCAGCGCCCCGGCGGGGAGCCACAGGGGATGGGCGATCCAGCCGAAATGGTACAAAACGACGCACCCCGCCAGGCCGGAGAGGGCCACACAGAGACACACCGAGCCGCCGGGGAGTGGGCGAAGGCGCACGAAAAGAAGGGCAGAAAGGACGAGTACAATAGCGGTGAGGAGCACCTGCAGTATATGCGGGAGCTCCTTTTTGGCGTTGCCGTCTATGAGACTCTGGATCACGTTGGCCTGGTACTCCACGCCGTACATGGGATGCCCCTTGTCGATGGGGGTGAAATAGGCGTCCTGCAGCTGGGGGGCGTAGGGGCCGATCAGCACGATCTTGCCCGCCCAATAGTCGGGGGGCACCTTGCCCTCGATGAGCCAGGACAGAGACACGCCGTCTGAATAGGCGCCGGGTTTGCCGGAAAAGGGGACGTAGACGTGGCCGGAGGACGAGGCAGGGAGGGAAAGGGATTCGCCGCGGGCGGCCAGATAGAGGCGGGCGGTCTCGGCGGCCATGGAGAACACCCGGCCGCTGGGGGTGTCCACGTATAGAAGGGCATGGCGGAGGACGCCGTCCGTGTCGGCCATGGCGTTGATGTGGCCCTGCACGGCGGCGTTTCGCAGGGCGGCGTAGGGCTCCACATAGCCCACCACCGCGCCGTCCCGGGCCCCCACGGCCCGGCCGTCCTGCCATATGACCTCACTTCCGAACTGGGCCATGGAGGCGGTGACCACACAGCCAAGGCTCTGAGCCGCCTGGGCCAGCCTAGCGTCGGCCTCCGGGGCGGTGTCGCCGG
>CADAGW010000303.1 GCA_902787475.1 uncultured Eubacteriales bacterium | reverse complement strand
AAATGCGGCGAAGTAAGCCCAATGAGCAAGGGAGCTTTTGGATATACGGATTCCAAAAGCGACCATTGCGAATTGAGGATGTAGCCCTCAGCGCCTCCCCCGTCCCCCCAGCGCCTCCACCGTTCCTCAGAGCATTGTGGAGTCGTACAGCAGCCACTTGTCGTCGATGCGGCGGAAGAAGAAGCGCTGGTGGGTGTCGATGTCCCGGGTGCCCTCGTAGTAGTCGACGATGAAATGATAGTGTACGTCCACGGCGAAATAGTCGTCGGCGAAGGAATAGTAGTGCTCGGTCCTCATATCCTTGAAATCCCAGCCCTTGTGGATGAATATGATGGACTTGTCGAAGGCCACGATGCTCTTGTAGGCCGGGGAATTGACGGCCACCCGCTTGGTGATGGTGTCCAGGCTGGCGTGGCCGATGGTGTATTCGGACATGGTCTTGGCGGTCTCGAGGATCCACTTTTCCTTGGAGGGCTTCATTTCCTCGTCACGCCAGGGAACGTCTATGGTGAAGAGGCCGTACTCGTCGCACTCCACGCTCACTTCTCTGCCCGCCGCGTCCAGGGTGGTGACCCGGGGCGGAGTGAGCCGCTCTGATATGGTATATTCGCAGGCGCGGGGTATGGTCATGTCCTTGTAGAGATGGCCGTCATAGCCCGGAAGCTCGTCGCCCAGGGTCATCTGGTCCAATGGGATCTCCACGCCGTCCACGAACACCCGGTTCACGTCGTAGCACTTTATGGTGTAGCCCTCGAAGGCGTTGTCCAGGAGATTGATGGAGGCGGAGTCGTAGGCCCAGCGGGCGAAGCCGTGGTCGGTGGTCTGGCCGCTCTGGCGGATGGTGAAGGTGCAAAAGCGCTTGCCGTCGGCGTAGACGCCGTAGGTCTTGACGTCGTCCGAGCCCCCGGTGACCACCTCGTGATAGGTGATGTCCTTGCCGGATAGGTCGTTGCCAGCGAACCCGGCGTATTCCTCCCGGGTGGCCAGGGCCTGGTTTTCGGGCTTTTCGTAGTCGTAGAGGAAGGAATAGTCCAGATTCAGGAAGGGCCGGGCGGCGTCCTCGGCCACGTATTTGGGCTGGGAGGACTCGTACTCGGTGAGAAGGGTGCGGATGTGGCCGTAGCCGAAGGCCACCGCCAGGGCCGCGATCACCAGGAGAGTACAATAGACGGTGAAGAAGCGGCGGTTGTGCCGCTTGATTTTTTTGAGAGTGATCTTTTTCATACTGCGCCCCTCACTTTACCACGAAGCCGGTGGGCATGGCCCGGGAGCCGATGAGCACGAAGCCGTTATTGAGGTATTTGCCCTTGTAGTACATAAGGGACGAGCTGCCGCCGTCCAGATTGGCCGCGTTGACGGCCCCGTATTGGGTCATGATCTCGATCAGGTCCTGGAAGGAGGCCCCGATGGAGTTGATCTGCCGGCCGTCGATGACCAGCATCAGCACCGCGCCGTCCGCCCGCTGGCCGATCGCCGTGCGGGGATTGAGGCCGCTGCCGGAGCCCATCACCTGGGCCGGCTCGCCGTTGGTGATCAGGGCGGGGCCGAAGGTGACGCCGTCCCGGATGCCCCGCTGCTGGGCCTGGGCCTTGGTCATTTTGCCGATGACCAGCTTGTCGTTTTCATCAAAGCCGATGAGAAGATCCTGCCCCGCCTGGGCCAGGTTGTCGCTCAGGCACCTGCCGCCGGAAATGGTGATGCCCATGGGGGTGCCGCCGTTGCCCATGCCGTTCATGTCGGAGAAGGCTCCGCCGTTGATGGCGGCGATGGCGTCGTAGCGCTGGGCGATTTTGTCCAGCTGCAGGCCCGTGCCGCCGGTGAACTTGTCTGCGCAGGTGCCCACGGTGACGCGGGAGGGGTCGTCCACGATCATGAGAAACCCCTTGTAGGTGGAGCCCACGATCTCGATGATCTCGATGCCCTCCTCGCCGGAGCCCTCGTCCGTATCCTTTGGACGTTCCTCCCGGGCCCGGACGGTGATCAGGGTCAGGTCGGTCTCCTCGTCGGCGGCCACCACCTTGTTTTCGGAGAGGATGCCCTCTATCTCCTGATCGCTGAAGTAGATGGCGGGCCCGAACTTCATGGCGCTGGTCTCCATGAGGGTGGAGGCCAGCTTGTGGGAGAAGGTGCCCGACGGGCCCAGGAAGGCCAGGCGCAGGTACAGATACGCCGCGCCCACGATCACGAGAAGGACGGTGCCCACGGAGATGAGGGTGTTTCGGAGTATCGCCCGGTGGTATTTTTTGCGGAGCCGCTTTTGCTTGGTGTCGGCTTTTTTCGCCTGTGTTTTCGCCATGCGCTTTCCCCCTGAGAAGGTCATTTGATGATGTTGTGATCCCAGTCCACAAAGTAGCCGTTTTCAAACATTTCGTGGATGATGAAGTATCGCTCGTGGGTGCGCCAGCCGTTTTCCACGCTGGTCTTGGCGGTGAAGTCGATCTGGGTGTTGGGAAGGGCTTCCCGGAGCACCTTCCGGTCCGACATGGGGAAAAAGTTGTTGGTGAGCCAGAGGCGCTCGAGGCCGGTGAGGCCCAGAAGGGGGGTGATGTCGGTAAAGTTGTTAAAGCCGAGGTTCAGGTCGATCAGGTTGTGAAGCTCGGCCAGAGGAGAGATGTCGGTGATGTAGTTGACGAACAGCTCCAGGTATTCAAGATTTTTGAGCTTCGCCAGGGAGGATATGTCGGTGAGGCGGTTGTCGGCCAGGATCAGGACCTTCAGCTGGGGCATTTCCTCCAGCCACGTCAGGTCATCAACAAGGTTGTGGCCGATGTCAAGGCCCATCATGCGGTTGCAGTATTTGAGGACGGAAAACTCCTGGCTGTGGTAGTAGGGCTCCTTGCCGGTCTGGTGGAAGGTGGAAAAGGCGGTGGCGTTGGAGCGGATGGAGTATATGCCCACGTGGATGGTCCACACCACGCCCTTTTCGGGGAACTGGTCCCGAAGCTGGGCCAGCTGGTCGTTTGTGAGATTGGAGCCGGAGAGGTCGATGTAGGTCAGGTCGCGGAAGCAGGGCAGTGCCGCCTGAAGCTCCTCCACCGTGGCGTTTTTGACGTCTACCAGCTTAAGACTTTTGGCGTCGGTGGGACAGGACACGCCGAATAGGTCCATCACCCACACGAAGGACACGTCGCCTCGGAGGGCGCACAGGCTCCGCTTTTCCTCCTCGGTGAGGGAGGAATCGGTGAGATCCACCTTTTGAAGCCGGGGCAGGGCGGT
>CADAGW010000302.1 GCA_902787475.1 uncultured Eubacteriales bacterium | reverse complement strand
TTTTCTTTAGAATCTTATTGACTGTTATCAGCAGGGGTTGTTTGTAAAGGTTTGCAAACTGCTCCTGCTCAGTGAATGTCTTGCCATAAGAAAGATTCATGGATTGGTAGGCATTCTGACTGTCTGGGATTTCCTCGTCATGGGCAATGGCGTTTTGGCCAGCCTTAAACGTTACCATATCATCCTGCCATGCCTCTGCAAACATGGTTTCCATACGGTCAATACGCTCGTGATAAACCTGCTTGGCGGAATATTCGTCAATGTCGCGAATATCCTCAATACGTTCTTCACGCTCTCGCCTCCAACTGTCGGCACTTCTATTGATAGCTTCCATCGGGTCGCTACCAAGACTGCGATTTACTTCTTCAGCTTCTTGTTCAAGTCCTTCCTGTTGGTCGTTCCGTCCTCGTGAATCACTGCGTCCAGACCGTACTTCGCGTTGGGCTTCTCCCTCATTTCGCTGAACTTGATCATTGTCGGTTTCTCTTTTTCCATTTTTTATATAATTTCTTAATTCGGTTGCAAATATACTAATTTCTCCCGTATCTTCAAAGGGAAGTTCAAGAAAATCTTTAGTACCATACTTTTCAATAACCTCGCCTATCAGATAAGAACATGTCTCGTTTTTCCAGTCTTTTCTTTCATATTTTGCTTGAATATGCTTAAACAAATCAGGATAGTGTTTCTCTATGAAAGTATAACATGCCTCTCCAAATCTCTTGCGCTCTTCGTCTGATAGCTTATACCAGAAGCTATGGGTCTGTTCGTGCCACCAAGCTTTTTCGCCATGTCTCTTGTTTTTTATTTTTTCTCCAAAGACTACAACCATCTTCCATCTTGGCAGGTAAAGTCCCTCTGCAAGAGGATTATTGTAGTCTTCTTCAATGGCCCTAAAAGCTCTTTCATTTATTTTGCCTCGAAGCTGCTCTAATTCCTCACGGCTATTGATGACCTGCGTAATGGCAGTTCCTTTCAATTTATAATCCTTTGGAAGACTATAGATATGGCTTCTTATGTCTTCTAAGTTGTCGCCACGGTCTTCTTTACTTTCTCTGAAAGACATAGCCGCCTGCTCGATGGCTTCTATTGGGTCGGAGGTGGTAATCATGCGGTTGGGAGTGTCGCTGTCTTCATCATCGTCACTCATAGTTACGCTGTCAGAAGCTTCAACCTCAGAATCCATTTCCTTATACTTGGCTTCCTTGGCTTCCATTTCTTCCTTCATCTTCTGAGTGTATTCCTCCAGACGCTCACGAGCCTTTTCAAGAGCTTCTCCTTCGGTAAACTCCTTGCCGCTACGCTCTTCAAGCATCTTGATCTGTGCTTCGTTGCGTGCAATGCTATTCTTCTCAGTCTCAATAATCTCGCGATAATCGTTGCCTGAAAGGTAGTCATTGAGTATTTCTTCGAGCCGCTCGGTGGGCAGGCCGATGACGTTGGTATACGACCCGTCGTAGCCCTCCACGAAGGCCCCCGCCCCGCCCTGGATGGCGTAGGCGCCGGCCTTGTCCCGGGGTTCCCCCGTGGCCACGTAGGCGGCGATTTCCTCCTCCGTGAGCGCACGGAAGCGCACCCCCGTGCCCTCCACGCAGGTCACCCGCCGACCCGTGGCGGTATCGGTCACGCACAGGCCGGTGAATACGTCGTGGGCGCGGCCCGACAGCGCCCGCAGCATGGTCAGCGCGTCCGCGTCGTCCCTGGGTTTTCCCAGGGTGCGGCCGTCCAGCGCCACCAGCGTGTCCGCCGCGATGACGATGGCGTCCGGGCACAGCGCGCAGGCCGCGTCCGCCTTCCGAACCGCCAGCGCCCGCACCTGATCCTCCGGCGCGCCGGCAATGTGCTCGTCCACGTCCGGCGTGCACAGCGAAAAGTCATATCCCATGGCCGAGAGCAGCTCACGCCGCCGGGGAGACCCCGAAGCCAGCACGATGCGCCGCCCGCCTTTATTCCGGCTGTCCGTCATGGTCAGCCTCCTTTTTGTAAAATAACGCTCGATTTTCCGCGCCGCCGCCCGCATGGGCATACAGCGCCTTATATATTATAGCATACTCTCGCCCCGGATGAAACCATTAAAATGAAAACAGCTGTAAAATATCACATTCCCTTCCGATTTCGCCCTGGCGTCAACTGGCAGCATAGCGAACCGCGCCCGGCGGCATTCTAAAGGGGCGAAAAGGCGCAGGAAGGATCTGAATCAATATGGAAAAGCCCCGTGATCCACAAAAGAAGGCGCTCGGATGGCTGCTGGCGGCGTTCGCCGCGCTGCTGCTCTCCTCCGAGCCGGTCCGGCAGCTCAGCGCGCTGCCGGAAACCATACGCATTTCGGAAGGCTCCACCGCGCTGATGAGCTTCAGCTGGCCCATGACCGCCGCCGTGATCCAGGACGAGCCGGTGTTGTCCAGCCTCAGCGAGACCCTGTCCGACGTCACGCGGCTCAGCCTCACCGGCGAGAGCGAAGGACGCGCCTCCCTCACCCTGCGGCTGCTGGGGTTTCTGCCGGTGCGCACCCTCAGCGTCTCCGTTGACGAGGCCCGCACGGTGGTGCCGGGCGGCCAGTCCGTGGGCATCGCGCTGGAGACGGACGGCGTGGTGGTGGTGGGCCTGTCCGACCTGGGCGGCACGATCCCCAGCCCCGCGCGGCTGGCGGGCCTGAAGGCCGGCGACGTCATCGCCGCCGTGGACGGTGTGCCGCTGAAGACCACCGCCCAGCTCACCGAGCGCGTTTCCTCCGGCGAACCCATGCGCCTCACCGTAAGCCGCGACGGCACGGACCGCCCGCTGGAGGTCACGCCCGTCAGGGACGCGAACGGCAGCTTTCGCCTGGGCGCCTGGGTGCGGGACAGCACCGCCGGCATCGGCACCATGACCTTCTACGATCCCCAAAACAGCGGCTACGGCGCTCTGGGCCACGCCATCACCGACGCGGACACCGGCACCATCCTGCCCGTGCGCCAGGGCGACCTGATGGAGAGCGCCGTCACCGCCATCCAGCCCGGTAAAAAGGGCGAGCCGGGGGAACTGATCGGCCGGTTCACGCCGGAAAGCCGGGTACTGGGCAGCATCCTCTCCAACAACGCCCGGGGCGTCTACGGGCGACTTGACCAGCCCCTCCGCAGCGAATTATACCCCGACGGCGTGCCGATCATGTCCTCCGGCGAGATGCGGCCCGGCCCGGCAAAGCTGCTGACCACCCTGGACGACACCGGCGTTCACGCCTACG
>CADAGW010000301.1 GCA_902787475.1 uncultured Eubacteriales bacterium | reverse complement strand
CCCGGCGGCACAGGTGATCCTCCGGCAGGGCTTGCCCGGTGAAGGGGTCAAACCCCAGCACCAACAGCTCCAATATCAGCGGATACCGGCTCTTTTCCACGTGACCGCCCCCTTCCGGTTCCTATTGTATCATCATCATATTGCTCAGGCAATCGTTTCTTGCGTTTTTCCCCGAATTCTGCTATGATAGGCCCAATGACGATACACGGAGCGCATATGACAGAGAAATACGTGATATTCGACGTGGAGACCCCCAACGCCCGCAACGACCGCATCAGTTCCATAGGCATCGCGGTGATGGAGGGCGGTCGCGTGGTGGACACATACAGCACCCTGGTGAACCCGGAGACCCATTTCGATCCCTTCAACATCCGCCTGACGGGCATCACCCCCAGCATGACCTGGGACAGCCCCACCTTCCCGGAGCTGTGGCGGCAGGTGGGGGGCCTGATGGAAAGCGCCGTGCTGGTGGCCCACAACGCCGCCTTCGACATGGGCGTATTGTCCAAGTGCCTTCGGGCCTACGAGATCCCCTGCCCGGCCTGTCTGCCCTACGCCTGCACGGTGCGCATGGGCCGCAAATGCTTCCCGGCCCTGCCGGATCATAAGCTCAACACGATGTGCGGCCATCTGGGCATCGCCCTTGACCACCACCGGGCGGACAGCGACGCCCTGGCCTGCGCCGCCCTGCTCATACGCTATATGGAAGCGGGCCTGGACGTGAAGGGCTATATCCGCTCCTTCCGCATGTGATCAGGATATGGCCTTTTGCCAGGCCTTTACCACATCCTCGGGGGGATAGGGCTTTCCGTCGCCCCCCAGCCGAAGCTCAAAGAGGAACGGCCCATCGTATCCCATCCCGAGAAGTCTTTCCCGCACCCTCTTAAAGGGCACGACGCCCGCTCCCGGGAGCCAGTGCCGCTCGTCGATCCCGTCATAATCCGACAGGTGGGTGGTGATGACCCTCTTGCCCGCCGCGTCCAGAAAGGCGTCGTGATCCTCTATCAACAGGTGGTTCACGTCGAAGCATACCCCGGCGCAGCTTTGGCTCAGCAGCGCCACCTCCTGCCCCGTGCGCCCTATGCAGGTGCGGGGCAGGTTCTCTACCGCCAGCCGCATCTCCCCGGCGTATGCCTGCAGGCGGGAAAGACTCTCCGCGCAGGCGGCCATCCTCGCGGGCCTTGAGCTGTCCTCATTGGGCTCACTGCTCCCGTGCACCACCAACGTCCCTGCGCCCACCTCCCGGGCCAGGTCGATGGTGCGGTACAATTCCGCCAGAGCGTTCTCCCTGCCCTCATCATCCGGGTTGGATATGTCCAGCCGCCGGCTGAAGGGCAGGTGCACAGACCACACCTGCATGCCGCTCTCCCCGGCCAGCGCCGCCGCGCCCCGGGCGAATGGGATCAGCTCCGTAAGCGGCTTGTCCGGCAGGGATATCTCCACCGCCTCGATGCCGCATTTGGCGTATCCGGGCAGCAGGCTCCAGTTGGCCATCCCCACGGAGATCCCCAGAAAATCCTTCATGCTCCCGCCTCCTTCTCTTTTGCCCACATTATACTCCCCGCCGCTATCACCTTCAAGTCCCGCCGCCGTTTTGAAGGCTGAAATGCCAATTCGGCGCTTTTTTTCTTCGTTCCTTCAAATTTTGGATTTTCACATGCGGGATTTTATCTGAATGATTACACAAAAAAATCTATAAAAATACTTGAAATTATGCGGCATATATGATACCCTTTTACCATGCCGCGCCAAGCGGGGGTGGGACGCGTGATTTGCAACATCCCATCCGGAATTATGCATATTGTATATCCGCCGCACAGGAACGGGCCAAGGGGCATAGTCTAAGCGGGGTTTCCCCAGTTCGTCTCCCGGCGGGAGAGAAGGAGCGGACCATGAAGCCATATATCGAAATGACGGTGGACGAGCTGACCAGTGAGCTGACGGCGCTCAAGGCCGAATACAAAAAGGTGCAGGCCCTGGGCATGAAGCTGGACATGAGCCGGGGCAAGCCCTGCCAGGAGCAGCTGGATCTGTCCATGGGTATGATGGACGTGCTGGACTCCAGTTCCGATCTGACCTGCGAGGACGGCACCGACTGCCGCAACTACGGCTCCCTCACGGGCATCGAGGAGGCCCGGGAGCTGCTGGGCGACATGATGGAAAATAATCCCAAGGACATCATCATATACGGCAACTCCTCTCTGAACGTGATGTTTGACACCCTCAGCCGGGCCTGGACCCACGGCGTGATGGGCAACACCCCCTGGTGCCGCCTGCCCAAGGTCAAGTTCCTCTGCCCGGTGCCGGGCTACGACCGGCATTTCGCCATCACGGAATACTTCGGCATCGAGATGATCCCCGTGCCCATGACCCCCGTGGGCCCGGACATGGACATGGTGGAACAGCTGGTCCGGGAGGACGAGGCCATCAAGGGCATATGGTGCGTGCCCAAATACTCCAACCCCCAGGGCATCTCCTACTCCGACGAGACGGTGCGCCGCTTCGCCCGGCTGGAGCCCGCCGCCCCGGACTTCCGCATCTTCTGGGACAACGCCTACGGCATGCACCACCTCTACGACCACCGGCAGGACTACCTCATCGAGATATTGGCCGAGTGCAAGCGGGCGGGCAATCCGGACCTGGTCTACAAATTTTCCTCCACCTCCAAGATCACCTTCCCCGGCAGCGGCATCGCCGCCCTGGCCACCAGCCCCAACAACATGGAGGACTTCCTCACCTATCTGCGCCACCAGACCATAGGTCACGACAAGGTGAACCAGCTGCGCCACGCCCGCTTCTTCAAGGACATCCACGGCATGGTGGAGCACATGCGCAAGCACGCGGACATCATCCGCCCCAAATTCGAGGCGGTGGAGGCCATACTGGAGCGGGATCTGGGGAGCCTGGGCATAGGGGAGTGGACCACCCCCCTGGGCGGCTACTTCATTATGTTTGATTCCCTGCCCGGCTGCGCCAAGGACATTGTGGCCCGGGCCAAGAAGGCCGGCGTCACCCTGACCCCCGCCGGCGCCACCTGGCCCTACGGCAAGGACCCCAACGACTCCAACAGCCGAATCGCCCCAACCTACCCCTGCCTGTCGGACCTTCAGACCGCCATGGACATATTCACCCTGTGCGTGCGCATCTCCAGCTGCAAAAAGCTGCTGGCAGATAAAACCGCCTGACACAAAATGCCGCGGCAAGGACGTCTCCCTGCCGCGGCATAT
>CADAGW010000300.1 GCA_902787475.1 uncultured Eubacteriales bacterium | reverse complement strand
CCCCTTATATCCCCACCGCACGGCGTACCGCATCCGCCAGCCGTCCTCCGTGTCCTCTATGCTCTGGGCCGCGAACTGGCCCTTGGCGTAAAAGCTGCCCGCCAGCCGCAGAAACAGCACGTGGGTGCCGTACTGGATCCGGGCGAAGAGGGGATTGTTTTTGACCAGCGTCAGGGTCAGATCCCCCTCCCGGGCCCGCACGATGCCGCTCTTCACAAAATGCTTCCGGAAGGACGGCACTGGCGCTTGGCTCTGTATCCGGGCCATGGCCTTTTCCGCCCCCGGGTCGGTCAATAGGAAATAGAGGAAATCGCACCGGGGGAGCAGGCTCTTTTCGTGGAATTCCGGCGCGGCCAGGCACTCCCTCAGCATCTGATCGGCGATCCAGGCGAAATCCCCCCGCCCGGTGCGAAGGGCCATATACAGATAGTCCCCGTAATAAATCCGCCAGGTGGGGGAGGTGCCCACGTCCTGCCGGGAGGAATTGACGGTGTTCACCGTGTGGTCGGGCTCAAAGTACTTTTCCACCATGGTCAGGTTCCGCTCCACGTGGTCAAGAAGCTCCCTCTTTCCCAATATCTCCGCCAGGTATATCAGCGACCGGTTGCATATCACGTTGTACACCCCGGCGGACCGCTCGGTGTATTCGCCCTCCTCGTCGCAGTCGATGCCTTCATTTAAGTACAGCTGCAGCTTGTCCAGGCAGTCCTGCCTCCCCGTGACCTTCCAGCACAGCGCCAGCGCCGCCGAGTGCACCCACCGGTGATTGGGGGTGTGAAACCCTCCGTGGATCATGCCGTCCGCCGACCGGTCGATGTAGCGGTACATTGTCTCAAGGGTCTTTTTCTCCTCCTCCGTGCCCTTTCCGAAGGCCGCGAGGGTCAGATACGCCATCCCCACCCCGTGTATGGAAAAGGCGGTCTCGGAGGCGTCGTGGAAATTGGTGGTCACCAGGTCTATGGTGCCGTCCTCATGCATCCATTTCAGGGTATACTCCATCCCCAGCCGGGCCCGCATAAGGAGCGATTCGTCCCACCGGTACCGGCTCCCGGGCACGCAGTACCCCTCCACCATCCGGCAGGCCACCCCCGCCCCGCTGGAGGGCCCGGTGATGCCCTGATTGATGTCCGGTATGGTCCCATACTCCGCCGCCTCCCGGTCCATGCACTGGCCCCGGATGCAGCTCTCCACCGACTGATCCAGAAGCGCCACCTGGTATTTCAGATGCTCCAGCATATGAGCCCTCCTCCCGTGTCCGTTTCATTCTTTTGCGCCAACCATTATATCATCCTTTTTACCCCGCATCAAGAGCATATGCCCCTTTCGCCATATCCTTTTTCCGCCCTGCCATAAAAATTCAACAGGATATGCCTTTCTCCCTTTTCATGGCTCTGCTACAATCAGCCATGCGAAAGAGGTGAATCGTCCATGGTGATGGACATGACCACAGGCAGTCCCATCCGGCGCATACTGCGTTTTTTCATACCGGTTATGCTGGGCAATCTGCTCCAGCAGTTTTACAGCATGGCGGACAGCGCCATCGTTTCCCGTACCTTGGGCATACAGGCCTTCGCCGGGGTCAGCGCCACGGGGGCGCTGAACTTCCTGATCCTGGGCTTTGCCCTGGGGGTGTGCTCCGGCTTTTCCATTCCCGTGGCCCAGGAGTTCGGCGCGGGGCGGTACGACGGCATGCGCCGCTGCTTTGCCAACGGCCTCTACGCCGCGGGCCTCATCGCCCTGACCATCGGCGCGGCTACGGCCATACTCTCCCCGTCGATCCTCCGCCTGGTGGGCACGCCGGAGGACATCTTTCCCTATTCCCTGACCTATATCCGCATCATATTCGCCGGCATCCCCGCCACCATGCTCTACAACTTCCTCTCCGGCGTCATGCGGGCGGTGGGGGACGGACGGACGCCTCTGTACATGCTCATATTGAGCACCATATTGAACATCGTCCTGGACCTTCTGTTCCTCGTGGTGTTCCATATGGGCATCGCCGGCGCGGCGGTGGCCACGGTGTTCTCCCAGCTGGTGTCGGGGCTTCTCTGCGCCCTGGTCATATACCGGCGCTTCGACGTGCTCCGGATCCGCCCGGGGGAGTGGAAGCGGGACTTCGCCGTGTGGCGGCGGCTCCTCGGCATCGGCCTTCCCATGGGGCTCCAGTTCTCCATCACCGCCATAGGCTCCACCATCATACAGAGCGCCGTCAACTCCCTGGGCTCCCAGGCCGTGGCGGCGGTGGGCGCGGGGAGCAAGATGCAGTTCGTGTTCACCTGTCCCCTGGAGGCGGTGGGCGTCACCATGGCCACCTACTGCGGCCAGAACCTGGGCGCCCGGCGCATAGACCGGGTCCGCTCCGGCATGCGGCAGATCACCCTCATCATGACGATATACAGCTTCGCCGCGTTCCTGCTCCAAATGCTCCTGGGCCGCTACATCGTCCTGCTGTTTGTGGACAAAAGCCAGACCTGGGTGCTGGACGGGGCGGTCCACTACCTCAATGTGGTGGTGGCCACATCGTTTATGCTGGCCTACGTCCTCATATTCCGAAACGCCATACAGGGCCTGGGCTACAGCCGGGTGGCCATGATCGCCGGGCTCATGGAGCTGATCGGCCGGGCCTTTGTGGCCTTCGTGCTGGTGCGCCTGTTCGGCTTTGACGGGGCCTGCTTCTCAAACCCCACAGCCTGGCTCTGCGCCGACCTGTTCCTGATCCCCGCCTACCTGGTGGTGGTGCGCCGCCTGTCCGTCAAATACCCCGCCCAGGAGTAAGCGTTTTATTTGATACGCCCCGTTGTATCACGAATGGGTTGCGGATTGCTTCGCCGGCCCTTGACCGACTCGCAATGACAGGAGCCCCCTGTGTGTCATTGCGAGGAACGAAGTGACGAAGCAATCCGTTTCCCTTGTGTTATCGACACTTGGATGCGGAATCGCATCATACAATAAAAACCCCCGGGGAAGCGCCGCATTTTCGCGCTTCCCCTTTACAAATGTATAAAATCTGTTGTATAATCATACGGCACCATTTGTGAAGGGCGGGATGATCATGGCGGGACCTGGTGGTATGGGCCGGGGCAAATACCTGACGGACGAGGAAAAACAGAACACGCCGAAGGTCACCCGGGCGCTTCTGACCCGGATCTTTTCCTACCTTCGGCCCTACTGGAAGCAGCTGGCCCTGGTGCTTGCGTGCATCGCGGTGTCCAGCGTTTGCGGCCTGGTTCCCTCCATACTCACCGGCAGC
>CADAGW010000299.1 GCA_902787475.1 uncultured Eubacteriales bacterium | reverse complement strand
CTTTGGCGCAGGTCTGGGCGCGCGCAGCGCCCAGCGCCTCCCCCCGCCTCCCCTTACAACTTCGGTATAAACACCCCTTCGTCCTTCCCGATCTCGATCTGGTCGGCGTCCCGCCGGGCTCCGCCGGCCAGGCGGGCGAAGGTCTCCGCGTCGGTAATGGGGAAATTCATGCAGTCCGTCTTAAAGTGCATGGCCACCACGGTCCGGGCTCCGATCCTCCTGGCCACGCGCCAGGCGGTGTCGCTGTCGATGGTAAAATACCCGCCCACGGGAATGAGCAGTCCGTCCACAGGCCCGATCTGGGCATACTGGGCCGCCGTGGGCTCATGCCCCAGATCTCCCAAGTGGGCCAGACGCGCGCCGTCCGCCTCGATGACGAACACGGCGTTCCCGCCCCGCCTGGTGCCGTCCGCGTCGTCGTGGCAGGTCGCCACCGCCCGCACTTTGAACCCCGCCGCCTCCACAAGCTCGTCCGGGCCCATCTGAAGGCCATGCAGCACCCTCGCCTTCTCCGGCTCCTTCAGACCTTCTATATAATTGTGGTCGTGATGCTCATGGCTCACCGTCACCACGTCCGCCTCCACCCCCGGCAGAGGATACCCCACCGACGGGTCGAAGGGATCCGTCACCAATCTTCCGCCCTTCTCATTGGTCACCAAAAAGCAGGAATGTCCCAGCCACCGAACCTTCATATTCTTACCTCCCTTTCTTCTTCCCCGCCCATGGCCTCCAGGCACATGGCGCAGGCCCACATGGCCCCGCCCCCGCCCCGGCGCATGCACGCGGCCGCCGTCTGGCGCACCTTCTTTTCATACCGGGCGATCTCTCTTGCTCCCGTTCTCTCTCCCAGCCGCTTCACTCCCTCGCTCCACAGCCGCATCTCGTCCTCCCCCGCCGCCCGGCCACGCATGGTCTCCATCAGCCGTGTCAACTCCGTGCTCCCTTCCACGGCATACGCCCGGGCGGTCTCCAGTATCTCCTGCAGGGGATACAGCGCTTCCCCCGCCTCCCTTTTTTCTATTCTATATCCCCTGGGCGCCTCCGCCCCCTCCCGGGGCACGCCGAAAAACAGCCCGTCCCCCCGGTCCCGCAGGGCCTTTATCAGATACTCCTCCGCCTCTTTTCTCAAAGCCAGGAGCATCCTCCTCCCGTCCTCCGGGGTCATATCTCCATCTCCATGCCGTCGTAGGCGATCACAAATCCCTTCGCCAGCTTCTCCATCTCCCCGTACTCCGCCATGCCGTTGTGGGAAAAATGGTTGCACACGAACACGGTCTTCTCATCCGCCGCTCCAATGTCCATCAGCTTCTCCCGCATCCGTATATTGTCCCCGATCCCCATATGCCCCACGTAGTCCAATTGCAGCACCCCGTTGGTGCAGTCCAGAGAGATCAGGTCGTGCCGCTTCCCCTTCAGATATTCCATCACGTCCTCCGGGAACTCGTCCGTGTCGTGGGCGTAGATCAGCGCCTTTCCGTCCTTCTCCACCCGGTAGAAAAGCGGTACCTCCCCGTGGGCGTGCACCGCCCGCAGAGCCGTCACATGGTATCCCCCCACGTCCGCCTCGTCCCCCGGCAGCATCCTGTGAAACACCAGCATGCCGTCCGTCCCCACATACGGCTCCAGCATCCCGCCCACCTTCTCGTCTCCCCATATATTCAGGGCCTTCTCCCGGTGCCCAAAGGGCGGATGGATGTAGTTTAAGTCCGTGGGCAAAAAATGGTCCTCATGGGAATGGGTGATCAGCACGTGCTCCACGTCCTCATAGCTCTCGCCGAAGCGCAGCATCTGGGCATAGCTGTCCGGCCCAAAGTCCAGCTTCAGCCGTCCGTCGATCAGCGCCCCGCTGCGCATCCTGACGTTCTTCCCGCCCAGCCGCCGGGCCATTTTGCAAATATGGCACTGGCAAAACACCGCCGGCACCCCTTCCGCCGCCGCGGTGCCCAAATACCGTATCTTCATATCTACCCCACCTTTCTTGTGCCAGTATACCCCATCCCCGCCCGCTTGTCAATCGGCCCCCTTCCTCCCTTTTGGCCCCTTCTTTTCCTTATATCATGGAATATTTGCATATTTCTTTCTGACAGCCCACAATTTTACTTGCTATCAGTATTTCCTTATGGTATAATACATGTAGCATCCCGTGTCCTGCCACCCCCCGAAAGGAGGCCTCCCCATGACCCAGGAGCAATGGCACGCCATACAGACCAACGACAAACGCTACGACGGCAAGTTCTTCTATGGCGTCAAGACCACCCGCAACGTGTGCAAGCCCTCCTGCGCCGCCCGCTCCTGCAAGCCGGAGCACGTGGTCATATTCGACACCCTCCAGCAGGCCCTGGACGCCGGCTATCACCCCTGCCACCGCTGCCGGCCCGACCTGGACAGCTGGGAGGGGCCCAAGGCGGAGCTGGCCCGGCTGGCCACCCAGTATATCCGGGAGCACTCCCAGGAAAAATTCTCCCTCCAGGCCCTCTCCCAGGCTCTGTTCGTCAACCCCAACTACCTCCTGCGCATCTATAAAGAAAACACCGGCCACACCCTTTTGTGGTACCACAACTTCGTCCGCTGCGAGCAGGCCGCCGAGCTCCTCCAGCGCCCCGACTGCTCCGTGGCCTACATCAGCCGCACCGTGGGCTATGCCAACGCCTCTCACTTCGCCCGGGTGTTCAAGGCCTACTACCAGGTGTCCCCCCTGGAATACCGCAAACAGTTCTTCGCCCGTTCCACCCGGGGCTGACGGCCCCCTTTTCTTTCGTATCCATCAGTTAATTAACACTAACTTTTGTTGACTTTTTCCCCGCCCCGTTTTATAATGCTTTCGTCGCCGGTCCCCGGGACCGGTCCGTTTTTTTCTCCAATAGTTAGTATAAACTAACTTATTTCGGAAAGGAGCGTCTCCATGAAAGCATTCTTTTCTCTCCTCCTGGCCGCCGCCCTGTGCCTCGGCGGCATGGCCCTCGCCCGGCAGGACGACACGGTCTATGGCCTGATGAACATCCCCTACGCCGACTTTTACGCCCAGGAGGGCGTGTCCATCCCCGTGGACGGAGTCTCCTCCGCCACCAACGGCAAGTGGAAGAACGAAAACCTGGTGGCCGGCACCTACTGCGCCGCCCACGAGGCCGACGAGGGCGGCGACATACTGGGCGTCACCTTCCCCGTAGCCATCTCTCAGACTGACCTGACCGCCCTGGGCGAGGACAACTACGGCTTCACCGCCCTGGACGCCGCC
The DNA here is from genome assembly GCA_902787475.1 of uncultured Eubacteriales bacterium. Classification (GTDB taxonomy): domain Bacteria; phylum Bacillota; class Clostridia; order Christensenellales; family Aristaeellaceae; genus RUG13279. Next base: position 21 of record CADAGW010000299.1, on the reverse strand, counting down.
CCCGCGGCCTTCAAGACCGCC
>CADAGW010000298.1 GCA_902787475.1 uncultured Eubacteriales bacterium | reverse complement strand
TTGCTCATTGGGCTTACTTCGCCGCATTTCGCCCACTGGGCGGCGGCTACGTGCGCCCCAAGACCTGCGCTTAAGGGCCTTAGGCCCTTAAGAATCCCATTTTCCGCCTTCGGCGGGGACACTTGGATATAACACAAAGGATTCGTTCCTGTCATTGCGAAGAGCGAAGCGATGAAGCAATCCGTTCCCCTTCATACAAAAACATAAGGACCGGACGCATACACGTCCGGCCCCGATAACCAGTACGGTCAATTACTTCCTGGTCAGCTCCAGGGTATCCTGCGCGATGGCCATTTCCTCGTCGGTGGGGATGACCCAGGTGCGCACTGTGGCGCCGTCAGCGGAGATGTCCTTCTCGCCCCTGGCGGAGTAGTTCTTCTCCTTGTCCACCTTCACGCCCAGGAACTCCAGGCCGTTGGTCAACAGCTCCCGCAGCACAGGGTTGTTCTCGCCGATACCGGCGGTGAACACCAGCATATCCAGTCCGCCCATGGCCGCCGCGTAGGCGCCGATGTACTTGCGGATGGAGTACTGCCAGCAGTCCAGGGCCAGCTTGCAGCCCTCGTTGCCCTCGTCCACGCCCTTGAGCACGTCCCGCATGTCGCTGGAGAACTCGCTGACGCCCAACAGGCCGCTCTTCTTGTTCAGTATGTTCAGCACTTCGCCCACGGTCTTGTTCTCCCGGGTGCACAGATATTCCACCACCGCGGGATCAAGGCTTCCGGACCGGGTGCCCATCAGCACGCCTTCCAGGGGCGTCAGGCCCATGGAGGTGTCCACGCACTTGCCGTCCACCACGGCGGAGAGGGAGGAGCCGTTGCCCAGATGGCACACGATGATGCGGCTGTGCTCTTTGCCCAGCAGCTTTACAGCCCTTCCGGACACGTAGCGGTGGCTGGTGCCGTGGAAGCCGTAGCGGCGGATGGCGTGCTTGCGGTAATACTCCATGGGGATGCCGTAGAGGTACGCCTTGGGGGGCATGGTCTGATGGAAGGCCGTGTCGAACACCGCCACCTGGGGCGTGGTGGGCATGACGGCGCGGCAGGCGCGGATGCCCATCAGGTTGGCCGGATTGTGCAGGGGGCCCAGGGGGATGCAGGCCTCGATGGCCGCTTCCACCTTCTCGTCCACAATGGTGGACGCGGTGAACTTGTCGCCGCCGTGGAGCACCCGATGGCCCACCGCGGAGATCTCGTCGATGGAGGAGATGACGCCGTGCTCCTTGTCCACCAGGGCCTCCAGCACGAAGTTCATGGCCACGGTGTGGTTGGGGATGTCGGCGGAGAGCTCGAACTTCTGGCCGTCGCCGTACTTGTGGGTCAGGTTGGAGCCGGCGATGCCGATGCGCTCCACCAGGCCCTTGGCGATGACGGACTGGGTGTCCATGTCGATCAGCTGATACTTCAGCGACGAGGAACCGGCGTTGATGACCAATATATTCATGGCGATCTACCCCTTTATATCTCAATAGTCAATTCTCCCCCGCCCGAAGGGCGGCAGGAAGGGATTCCAAAGGGACAATGTCCCTTTGGCGAGGAGTCTGAGGGCGAGGAGCCCTCAGCGTCTCCCCCGTTCCCCTCATTCCTCTTACTGCGCCTGAGCGGCGGTGATGGCCACGGTGGCCACGATGTCCTCCACGGAGCAGCCGCGGGAGAGGTCGTTGCAAGGCTTGGCGATGCCCTGCAGGATGGGGCCGTAGGCCTCGGCGCCGGCGAAGCGCTGCACCAGCTTATAGCCGATATTGCCGGCCTGCAGGTCGGGGAACACCAGCACGTTGGCGTGGCCGGCCACGGGGCTTCCCTTGGCCTTGAGCTCGCCCACGGCGGGCACGATGGCGGCATCCAGCTGCAGTTCGCCGTCCAGCATCAGCTCGGGGAACAGCTCGTGGGCCTTGGCGGTGGCTTCCTGCACCTTGGTCACCAGGTCGTGCTTGGCGCTGCCCTTGGTGGAGAAGGAAAGCATGGCCACCTTGGGCTGGGCGATGCCGCCCAGAGAGCGGGCGGAGTCGGCGGCGGCGGCGGCGATATTGGCCAGCTCGTCGGCGGTGGGGCAGGGGATCACGGCGCAGTCAGAGAAGATCAGCACGCCGTCCTGGCCCAGGGCCTTGTTGGGGCACTCCATCAGGAAGCAGGAGGACACGGTCTTCATGCCGGGCTTGGCCTTGATGATCTGCAGGGCCGGGCGGAGCATGTCGCCGGTGGAATGGACAGCGCCGGACACCAGGCCGTCGGCGTCGCCCAGCTTGACCATCATAATGCCGTAATACATGGGATCGGCCACCTTCTTGGCGGCTTCCTCCTCGGTCATGCCCTTGGCCTTGCGGATCTCAAAGAGCTGAGAGGCGTACTCGGCGGCCTTGGGGCTGTCGGCGGGGTTCACGATCTGGATGCCGGAAATGTCGGCGCCCTTCTCAGCGGCCACAGCCTGGATCTTAGCGGGGTCGCCCAGGAGGATCAGTTCGGCCAGACCCTGGTCGCGGATCTTCGCGGCGGCCTGCACGGTGCGGGGCTCGTCGCCCTCGGGCAGTACGATGCGCTTCACGTCGGCGCGGGCTTTTTCCTTGATGCGGTCAATAATCGCCATATTGCATTCCCTCCACAAATGATTCCAGTATATTTCCATTATACCGTTTTCCGGCCCCGGTTACAAGAGCCATGTGTTAAGTTTATGGAATGTGAAGGGCTTCATATCCTCCAAAAAACACTTGACCGGCCCAGAACCAGGTGCTATAATACCTTCAGATACATCGCCGGATCCCTCCGGCGGAGGAAGGGGTGCGTACATGTTCCACAGGTGATTCCGCTTTTTTTGACAGACGACCGCGACAAAGGGCCGCGGTGGGTTCGTTTGCCAAAAAATGGGGATCCCTGCGTCCCAATGAGGCGACAGGATCATGACCGCGCTGTTTTTATACCTTTTTCGCGGTCCCATTTTGGCGCGCGCCCAAAATGGGGCCCTTTTTGCAGGGAGGGATCCTATGTTCGAGGTTCAAAACATCACCATTACCCTCAAAAGAGACGGGCGAACGATCGCCCGGAACGTGTCCTTTACCCTGGGCCCGGGAGATAAGGCGGCCCTCATAGGCGAGGAAGGCAACGGAAAATCCACGCTGATGAAGTATATATACGACCCCGCGCTGGTAGAGAGCTACTGCGCGGGAGAGGGCCGGGTGTCCGGGGGCAGGCTCGGCTACCTGCCCCAGTCCATGGACAGGGCACTGTATGACGCCGGAACCGAATACTACCTCTACACGGACCTTATGGACAGCCTGGGCCTTAATACCGAGCTCCTCTTTTCAGAGAGGACCCTCGGCTCCCTCTCCGGCGGGGAAAAGGTCAAGGTACAATTGCTCCGTCTCCAGATGGACGAGCCGGAGGCGCTTCTGCTCGACGAGCCCACCAACGATTTGGACATAGAGACCCTTGAATACATGGAGCGGTTTTTGAAGGCCACCCGGCTTCCGGTGCTGTTCATATCTCACGACGAGGTATTGATCGAGCGGACGGCCAACATGATCCTCCATATGGAGATGCTCATCCGCAAGTCCCAGTGCCGCATGACCGTGTCCCGGGAGGGCTACGGGGCCTACCTGGCCAGAAGGCGGGCCAATTTCGACCACCAGGAGCAGGTGGCCCAAAAGCAGAGGGACGACTACGACAAACAGATGGAGAAATGGCGGCAGATCTACAGCCGGGTGGATCACGAGCAGAGAACCATCTCCCGGGGCAATCCCTCCGGAGGCCGCCTGCTCAAAAAGAAGATGCACTCGGTGCAGTCCATGGGCCGCCGCTTCGAGCGGGAAAAGGAAAGCTTTCTGGACTTCCCCGAGGAGGAAAAGGCCATACTCACCCGCTTCGACCCCGCCGTCACCCTGCCGGAGGGCAAGACGGCCCTGGACGTGGGTCTAAAAGAAGTGTCCGCCGGCGGAAAGACGCTTTGCCGCAACGTCCGCCTGCAGGTGGTCGGCCCCCGCATCGTGGGCATCACCGGCAAAAACGGGGCCGGCAAGTCCACCCTTCTCCGCCTTCTCTGGGAGCAGGTCAAAGACCGCCGGGACGTCACCGCCGCCTACATGCCCCAGGACTACTCCGAGGCCCTGCCCTCCGGCAAAACGGCGGTGGAATACCTGGCCGAGCGATACGACAAGGAGCAGATCACCCGGGCCCGCACCTGCCTTGGCAGCATGCGCTTCACCCACGAGGAGATGACCTGTCCCATGGAGAGACTGAGCGGCGGCCAGCGGGCCAAGATCCTCTTCCTGGATATGGTAATAAAGGGCGCGAACCTGCTCCTGCTGGACGAGCCCACCCGCAACTTCAGCCCTCTCTCCGCCCCGGTGGTCCGCGCCGCCCTCAGGGATTTCGGCGGGGCCATCGTCAGCGTCTCCCACGACAGGAAGTACCTCTGGGAGGTCTGCGACCAGGTGTATTCCCTGGAGGCGGACGGCCTCAAGAGGATATGGGAGGAATAATACTGTTCCGCTTCTACACGATGGTTTGAGAATGACGGATTGCTTCCTCGGTCTCTCCTCCTCGCAATGACGGAAACGCTGCGCGCGAAAAAGCGTCATTGCCGGGAGCGAAGCGGCGAAGCAATCCGTTCTTTTTTCGCTTCGATCAATGTAATG
>CADAGW010000297.1 GCA_902787475.1 uncultured Eubacteriales bacterium | reverse complement strand
CGAAGGAAGTTGCCTTCGCCGAACTGGAGCACCTTTTCCGGCGCGTCCCTGAGGATGTAGCCTGTGTAGCCGGACTGACTCAATACCTGATAATTCAGCTGATTCATACCGATTCCCTCCATGTATGTGGTGATATGGATTACTTGAACCACGGGGCCGGAAGATAGGCCCGGGTGTTTTCCAGCATGTCGTTAAAGAGCTTTTCGCCGTCCTCCAGGGAGACGCCGCCCAGCTGGGGGTCGTTCATGAAGGTGGTGAAGGCCAGATTGCGGTCGCAGGTCATGGCGGCGCGCAGTGCATTTTCCTGATTGTAGACGTGGCGGGCCACCAGGGGGAGTATGGGGGAGGGGATGGGCCCGGCGTAGACCGGCTCGATCCGATCCCGGCCAAACAGGGCGTTGGTCTCCACCACGCTGCCGATGGGCAGGTTGGGGATCTGGCCCCGGTTGACGGTGTTCACGTTGGACACCAGATCGCCCAGGCCCAGTATGGCCTTGAGCAGGAGGTGCCCCTCCTCGCCGGAGGATTTGAGCTGGATCTGGGCCTTGCCGGTGGCCAGGTCCTCTGCGCGCTGGAGGCGGCGGTGGAGATCCTTCACCCGCCAGTCCACGCTGGTGAGGCCGAACTTCCAGCGGCGGACGGTCTCGGGATCGCGGGTGTACCAGGGAGGCATGAACTCGGCCAGGTGCCTGTCTCCCGCGGCGGCGATGGCCCCGAAGCGGCGGTAGAGGTCGAACTTGACCTTGTTGGCGCACTCGAACACGGAGTTCATCCAGTGACCCTCGTCCTTGTCCTCGAAGCCGTCGGCGTACTGATGGGCGTAGCGGTCGTAGAGGGGCATCAGGTCCATGCCCTTGTAGCTTGCCCGGGTGAGCCAGGTGAAGTGGTTGATGCCGGTGACGGTGGTGTAGAGCTCGTGCCGGTCGGCGTGGATGCCGGTCTCCCTCTCCAGCATGGCGCACAACAGCTTCTGGGTGCCGAACACCTCGTGGCAGCAGCCGAAGGCCTTGATGGCGGGGAACACCTCGTAGAGGGTGCGCACGCACAGGGTCATGGGGTTGGTGTAGTTGATGACCCAGGCGTCGGGGGCGCAGTCCCGGATGGCCTGGCCGATCTCCACGAACATGGGGATGGTGCGCATGGCCCGGATGAAGCCGCCGGGGCCCACCGTGTCGCCCACGGGCTGGTAGACGCCCACCCGCTCGGGCAGGTGCACGTCGGAGCGCATCTCCTCGAAGGTGCCGGGCAGTATGGAGATGACCACGAAGTCGGCTCCGGTGAGGGCGGACTGGAGGGTGGGGGCCACCTGGTACTGCCAGGGGGAGCGGGCGTCGGGATGGGACGAGTAGAGGGAGCCTATGACCTGGTTGCGCTGGGCCGCGGCCTGGTCGATGTCGTAGAGATGGACGGTGCCGCAGATGTCGCCGTCCATGGCCAGGTCCTGCATGAAGCCCCAGGCCCAGCCCCGGCTTCCGCCGCCGATGTAGGCGATGTGGAGGTGTTTGGGGTCGTGTGGCATGAATAGATTCCTCCCGGAGAGAATATCGAATGGGAAATGACCGCATATATAAAACAGTATAGCAGATTATTGTGATTTTTTCTACCCAATATTGGCGATAGAAGTGAAAAAATGGGAAAGAAGGGGCCGGATGGGGCCTCTTCTTTCCCGGAAATGGAATGGGGTTTACGCCAGGGCGACCCGCACCTGCCAGATGGCGTGGCGGCACAGGGGGATGGTGACCAGACTGCCGTCGACCCTGGCGGGGGTCTCCTGCCCGGACTGGGTCAGGTCGGTGAGGGCGGCGGAGCGGACAGGGGAGGCAAAGCGCAGGGCGGCTTCGCCGTCCCGGCCCGCGGTTTCGTAGCCCCGGATGAGGAGGCCGCCTTCTGTGGGCTGTATGGAGGTGACGGCGGCGGTGCCGGAGACCGCCTCCACAAGGGACAGGGAAGCGGGCAGCGCGCCATCGTGCACGTTGGCGGGCTGGTAGAACAGCCGGTGGTTGAGGGCGTCGGAGATGGCCTGCTGGTCCTGGGCGTCGTCCTTGCCGGAGGCCAGGAAGAGGTTGATGGTGTGGATGCCCCGCTCGGGATAGGGATCGGGGGAGACGGAACTGTTGATGAGGGTGAGGGTGAGGGAGTCCGTCTGGCCCCGGAAGCCGTATTTGGAGTCGCTGGCCATGACCAAGGCGCGGTCATCAGAGCGCAGGGCCGCGGCGGCGATGCCGGGCACGTCGTTGTTGAGAGGGCCGCGAACCAGGGACCCCGCGGGGATCAGGCAGCGGAACTGGCCGGTGATGCCGGTGAGGGGCGTCTTCCAGGTGAGCACGGGCACGGTGTCGCCGCCCTGCTCCTGCCAGTCGCAGGTGATGGACACGGCCAGGGCCCGGCTGCCGGCCTCGAGGGAGTAGGTGACCTCCGCCCTGGAGGGCACCCGGCACCCGCCCTCCATGAGGAAGGTGGCCTTGACGCTCTTGCGAAGCTCGCCCCTTTCCGTGGGCATCAGCTCTACGCACTTGTCCACGGGGATGTCCTGCAGAGTGCGGCCGATGTTCCAGGCGCTGGAGGTGCGCCGCTCGGTGATCAGATATTCCAGGCCCGCCGTTTGGCCGGGGGCGATAAACTCGGCGCCGGAGGCGATGTCCACGAAGGACTTGACCCGGCCGGAGACCGCGTCGATGACCGCCCGGACGATGCCGTTGTCGAGGATCCCGTCGTCGTAGAAGCGGGCCACCTGCTCCCGGTCCTGAAGGTAGACGGGGTAATGCTCCTGGGGCTTTTGGCGGAGGACCAGGGTGGCATAGCCGCAGGCGGGCACGTCCACCAGGGCCAGCACCCGGAAGTAGCGGTGATCCCAGTATTTCTGAAGGGAACGATCCGCCATCTGGAAGGGGATCTCATTGCCCTTGTCGTCCTGCAGGTGCACCCGGGCCATGTCGCCGGTGTAGTCCCACACGGTCAGCTCCACCACGCCACGGCGGGCGGTGGGGAGGGTGTTGAACACGTGGAACACGCGCAGGAGGCCGCAGCCCCGCTCGGCGGCGGGCACGCCCACGAAGTGCTCGATGCCGTAGCCCGCGCCGGCGCCTTCGGACTGGGCGTCGTAGAAGGAGGCGCTGGCCTTCTCCCAGGGCTGGGCGGTGGCGAGGACCGGCATGGAGGCGGTGTCGATGGCGGCGGAGAGGGCGGCCATGGATTTTTCCAGCTGGGTGTTGGTCACCGCCGCCGCGCCCTGGAACAGGCCCATGGCGTGCTCCCGGGAATCCTGCACGCAGG
>CADAGW010000296.1 GCA_902787475.1 uncultured Eubacteriales bacterium | reverse complement strand
GATCTCCTCGAACATCTCCGGCTCGTTTTCCTCCACCCACTGATAGTAGCTGGCCCCGGCGCAGGTGAAGATGAAATCGTCGAATTCCTTCATGCGGTCCAGGGCGGAGCGGAACGTGGCCTTGATCTCCGCGAAGCCCTCCTGCCAGCGCCACAGCCAGACCGGGTCGATGTGCGCGTTGCCGATGAACCAGATGGGATGCTTCATACAGCGGCCTCCTTGCGTGCGTCAGTTTGTGTTAACGATATGATAATACCATGTTTCGTGGCCGCGCACAAGCCCCTTTCAGCAGAACGCGCCCCGCGTTTTTCCCGCGGGGCGTCATGTCATTTCCTGTTGTTTTCTTCCCAGACGGGCAGAAAGTCTATCTCGCAGGCCGTGGTGTCCACGCGGGTGAGCAGCACCCGCACCCGGTCGCCCAGGCGGATGATCCGACGGGAGCGCTCACCGACGAGACGCTGGCGATCCTCGTCGAAGTCGTAGAAGTCGCTGAGCTCGCGCACGTGAACCAGGCCCTCCACCGTGTTGTCCAGCTCCACGAAGAAGCCCCAGCTGTGAACGCCGCTCACCAGGCCCTCGTATTCCTCGCCCTCGCGGCCCCGCATGTAATACGCCTTCACCAGGTCGTCCGCGTCCCGCTCGGCGCTGGTGGCCTCGAACTCCCGCTGGGAGGTCTGGGCGGCCAGCTCCTCCATCTCGCCCGCCCGCTTCTGCGCCTCCACCAGCTCCCCCGCCAGCAGCTTCTTCAGCATGCGGTGGGCCGTCAGGTCGGGATAGCGCCGGATGGGCGAGGTGAAGTGGCAGTAGTCCTTCGCCGCCAGGCCGTAGTGGCCCAGGGGCTCCGCCATGTAGCAGGCCAGGCCCGTTTCAGCGAGCGCAGCAGCTGGTGCTTGATGACCGCCGCCTCGGGCAGGTCCGCCGTTTCCGCCAAGAGCGCCTGCAACTGCCGGGGATGGGGCTCCTTCCCCAGCCGGGTGGGGTGGTTCATGTTGGCCAGAAACAGCTCCAGGGCGGCCAGCCGGTCGGGATCGGGCTTTTCATGCACGCGATAGAGGAAAGGCAGGTGGCAGCTCTTGGCCATTTCGGCCACGGCCTCGTTGGCAGCCAGCATGAAATCCTCGATGAGCCGCTCGGCCTCGCCACGCACCCGGGCCTGCACATCCACTGGATAGCCGCTCTCATCCAGCGTCAGCTCCGGCTCGGGCAGGTCGAAGTCGATGCTGCCCCGCTCCTGCCGATGCTTCCGCAGCAGCCGGGCCTGTTCGTCCATGTTGAAGAGGATGGGCCGAAGCGCCTCGGGCACGTCGTTTTCCTCCCCGGCGAAGAGCTTGTTCACTTCGCCGTAGGTCAGCCGCGCCCGGGAATGGATGACGGAGTTCTCCAGCCGGCAGTCCACCGCCCGGCCGTTCTCCAGCTCCAGGAACAGCGACATGGCCAGCCGGTCCACGTCCGGCATGAGGGAACACAGGTCGTTGCACAGTTTTTCAGGCAGCATGGGCAGCGTGCGCCCGGGCAGATACACCGACGTGCCCCGCCGCAGCGCCTCCCGGTCGATGGGGCCACCCTTTTCCACATAGTGGGACACATCCGCGATGTGCACGCCCAGCCGCCAGCCGCGCTCGGTCTTCTCCAGCGACACCGCGTCGTCGAAGTCCTTGGCGTCGTCTCCGTCGATGGTGAACAGGGGGATATCCCGGGCGTCGAAGCGGCCCTCCACGTCCGCCGCCGTCACCCGGTCGGGCAGGCCCGCCGCCTCGCTGAGCGCCTCCTCCGGGAATTCCCGGGGCAGGCCATGGGTCTCGATGAGGGCGTCCATCTGCACGCCGATGTCCAGCCCGTTGCCCAGCACGCGCACGATCTCCGCCTTGAGGGGCGTGTGCCGCCGGGGCCATTCCACCACCCGCAGCACCACCGTGTCGCCCACCCGGGCGCCATGGGTCTCCCCCGTCACCTCGATGCCGCATGCCACCCGCAGGTCGCAGGGCTGGGCGGCCAGGTATTCCACCGCCTCCGGCGCCTGGCGCACGATCTTCTTGCGCCGGCCCCGCCGCAGGATCATCGGCTCCGAAAAATACTTAATGTTTGATGTAACGTTACGAACTATGCTTTCCTTGGGAAGTATCGGGGAAGTCGCATCCTGAGACGACATGTTCCAGTCATAATACTCTATTCCCTCGTCTTCCAGTATCTTTGCATATATTCTCATGTCAACGGGTGAAACCTTGTTGGAGCTTCCGCCCGGAAATCTGTAATAATCGGATTCCACACCCGTTACCATATAAAGAAAATTCCTGAGTCTTTCCGTGTCTTCCTTAAATGACTGCTCATCTTTGTACAGTGTCGAATAAACATGCGTGCACGAATGCATGCCGAGCGTATGCCCTTCATCAACTATCCGCCTGTAAAGATCCTCAAATTCGCGGCCCTCTCTCATTATCACAAAGAAAGTGGCCTTGACATCGTATTGTTTCAGTATATCAAGTATCGCTTCCGTGTTTGCACTGGGACCGTCGTCAAATGTAAGATAGACCTTCCTGTATCCGTCGTAGAGTTCTTCGGTACTGAGTGACAGCGCCGCGATCTCTTCTTCTGTCATAGCCTCAACATTATATCTCGGTCCGTTCACTTCGCCGATTTCCGACTTTCCCGGATCGGCGGCGAACTGCGTGTTTTCCGATAATGTCTCTATCTGCAGAAGATAATCGTCTATCAGCGATCTGTCGGAATCCAGTTCTTCGGTAAGCCGCTCGTTCCCGGCATGCAAAAACGCGACCACAAACCACGGAAATATGATAAGAAACAGGAATACTGCGAAAAAACCTTTCTTAAGACGCTCATCGCGACTTTTTCGCTTATCGGTATCCATTTTATCATATACTCCTTATTTTTGAAAACAGAAATAACACTTTTTTCAACTCCGCTTAACCGCTCTTAACATAACGACTCCGCCCGGATTGAGCATCACTTCCCTGTCGCCGTTTTCAAAGGAAAAGCCCTTGGGAGACAGTATTCTCATAGGCTTGCGGCCCTGGTTTTCAAGGTGTGCTATCACCGTATCATCATCCAGTTCAAGCCTTATCACATGGATCTGTCCTTTGGCTCTTAAGCCCTCTACGCACATAAACTTAAACTTGTCCGATATAACAGGGAAAAGAATGACTTTCTCCGTATCCGAATACAGAAATGCCTCATACAGCGCTGCGGTAATTCCCAGGTTTGCATCCATCTGGAACAGAACGTGCTCATTGTGCGTCGTAAAGAGGTTGTCGTAAGTAAATACGGTTATAAGTCTGTTTAAAGCTTTGTACCAAAGATCCGAGTCGTTCAGTCTCGCGCATATATTTGCAAGATGTGCAAGTCCCCATCCGGATATGGCGTCAACACCGTCGATAAGCCGTAACTCTGCGGCTTTGTGACATGCCCTGAAAAGATCTTCATTGCCGGATCTGAGGGCTTCATTACCGGGGAATACCGGATAAAGGTGGGATGAATGTCTGTGGTGATAATCATCCTTCAAAAATTCCGGAAGCCACTCTTTTAAAGCACCGTCTTCGTTAACCGTATAATCCGGGAACCTTGAAAGTTCATCACGCCATTTGTCGATGTTCTCGCCTTCGATATCAAGTATCTCACATGCATTGATGAGATTCGTGTAAACTTCCTTGGCGATAGCCACATCCATTGTTGCGTTGATCGCGGTCGGCGAATCGTGGCCGAGAGGCGTATTTTCGGGAGAATAGGAAGGAACAAACATGAACTTTCCTTTTTCGTCGGTGATCAGGAAGCCTTCATAGAACTTCACAACTTCTTTCCAGTATTTAACACCTCTTAACAGTATGTTCTTATCGCCTGTATATTCGTAAAAATCTTCGTAAACGGAACTTAACCATCCCGCTCCCGCAGTCCAGAAGGCCATAGGGAACATGAATGAAAAATGTCTGTGAATACCGTCAGTAAGCGAAACCCTGGATGCACAGAAAACGCCGTCAACACCGTATATGGTCTTTGCGTTTTTCTTAAAGTCATCAACATATGACTCAAGCCAGTCAAAATAGACTCTTGCAAATTCGGGAAGCGATCCCGGAAGCACCTGCCACATCATCATCTGGATGTTTTCGTCAAGTGTGTAATC
>CADAGW010000295.1 GCA_902787475.1 uncultured Eubacteriales bacterium | reverse complement strand
AATGGTCGCTTTTGGAATCCGTATATCCAAAAGCTCCCTTGCTCATTGGGCTTACTACGCCGCATTTCGCCCACTGGGCGGCGGCTTCGTGCGCCCCACTGGCGGGTGCCTCCATTCGCCCCTTTGGAATCCCTTCCTGCCGCCCTTCGGGCGGGAACAATTGGGAATTGGGCAGGAAATGAGATGCGTGCGGACGGGGGTTCCGGAAAAGGAATGGCTGTGGTATAATAGGGGCAGCGATTTCCTGTGAGGTAGACGTATGAACCTGAAGCAATATATGCAGTGTCTCCGGGAAGATCCGGGGTTCATGGAGAACGTGACCTGCTGGCGGACCATTCCCGCCAGGCCGGCCCGGTATGAGGCGTTTCCGGAGGGGCTGGACGAAAGGCTGACGGGAGCCCTTACGCGGCGGGGCATCAGCCGACTGTATACCCACCAGGCCCAGGCGGTGGCCGCCAGCCGGGAGGGGAAGAACGTGGTGGTAGTGACCCCCACGGCGTCGGGAAAGACCCTGTGCTACAACCTGCCTGTGCTGGAACAGATTCTGGAAAACAGCGACTCAAGGGCGCTGTATCTCTTTCCCACCAAGGCGCTGACGGCGGATCAGCAGGCGGAACTGTATGGCCTCATCGAGGAGGCGGGGATCGACGTCAAGTGCTTCACCTACGACGGGGACACCCCGGCCAGCGCCCGGAAGGCGGTGCGGGACGCTGGGCACATCGTGGTGACCAATCCGGACATGCTCCATTCGGGGATCCTGCCCAGCCACACCAAGTGGGTGAAGCTGTTTGAGAACCTCCGCTACGTGGTGATCGACGAGATCCACGCCTATACCGGCGTGTTCGGCGGGAACCTGGCCAATGTGATACGGCGGCTCAAAAGGATATGCGAGTTTTACGGATCCCATCCCCGGTTCATATGCTGCTCGGCCACCATCGCCAACCCCAGGGAGCTGGCGGAGGCGCTGACGGGGGAGCCCTTTGTGATGGTGGACGACAACGGGGCTCCGGCGGGAGAGCGGCACGTGGTGTTTTATAACCCGCCGGTGGTGAACCGGCAGCTGGGCATCAGAAGGTCCTCCATGCAGGAGACGAGGGACGTGGCCACGGGGCTGGTGCAAAACGGCATACAGTCCATCGTGTTCGCCCGGTCCCGGCTGGTGATGGAGGTGCTGGTAAAGTACCTAAAGGAGCTGGTGCGGGACACTATAGGCGATTCGGGCCGGGTGCGGGGGTATCGGGGCGGATATCTGCCCACCCAGCGTCGGGCCATCGAGCGGGCGCTGAGGGCCGGAGAGATCACCTGCGTGGTATCCACCAACGCGCTGGAGCTGGGGATCGACATCGGGCAACTGGACGTGTGCGTGCTGTGCGGGTATCCGGGCACCATCGCCAGCACCTGGCAGCAGGCGGGCCGGGCAGGGCGGCGGAACAGCGAAAGCCTGCTCATCGTAGTGGCGGGCAGCTCGCCGCTGGATCAGTACATGATACAGCATCCGGATTACTTTTTCAGCCGGTCACCGGAGAAGGCGCTGGTGAACCCCAACAACCTGTTTATACTGCTCAATCACTTGAAGTGCGCGGCGTATGAGCTGCCCTTCAAAAAGGGGGAACGGTTTGGGGACCTTGACTCCACGGAGGACATGCTGGGGTATCTGGCGGATCAGGGACTTTTGCGCAGCGTGGGCGGGGGATATTACTGGATGACCCAGGAGTTTCCCCAAACCAGCGTGAGCCTCCGCTCCGCGGGGGAACAGAACTTCGTGATCATAGACATTTCCCACCCGGACCGGCGGGTGATCGGGGAGATGGACCGGTTCACGGTGCCCATGCTCCTGCATCAGTACGCCATATACATGCACGAGGGGCGGCAGTACCAGGTGGAGCAGCTGGACTTCGACGACAAGAAGGCCTATGTGCGGGCGGTGGACGTGGATTATTACACGGACGCCGACCTCAATACCAGCATGAAGGTGCTGGACGTGTTTGACGAGGGGGACTGCGCCAGGATGGAGCGGTTCCGGGGGGAGGTGCTGGTGACCTCCATCGTGAAGATATTCAAGAAGATCAAGTTCGACACCCACGAGAATCTGGGCTGGGGCGAGGTGAATCTGCCGGAGATGGAGATGCAGACCTCGGCCTGCTGGTGGACCATGCCGGAGGATCTGGACGGGAGATGGACCAAGGAGGAGCAGCAGACCGCCATGCTGGGGCTGGCCAACCTTTTGCGGGGCGTGATCCCGGCGTCGCTGATGTGCGCGCCCAAGGATATATCGGTGCACTACCACGTGCGGGATCCCTTCTCCAGGAAGCCCACGCTGTATCTGTATGACTCCCTGCCCGGGGGCGTGGGGCTGTCGGACAGGGTGTATGAGATGGAGAGGGAGCCCTTTAAGCAGGCGCTGTCGCTGCTTCGCTCCTGCCCCTGCGAACACGGATGCCCTGGGTGTACCGGGGCCGCGGGCGTGGGCGGGAAGGAGACGCTGATGGAACTGATCCCCCTGCTGCTGGGAGACGGGGACACGGAGAGCGGCACAGAGGGAACGGTATAAACGAAAGGAGAGATGGATATGAAGCGGGTTGTGGCGTTGGCTGTGGCTTTGATGTGGGCGGTATCCGCCTGGGCGCTGGCGGCGGCGCCTGTGGACCTGATGCCCGACGGGGACGCCTGGGGGCGGTCCCGGACCAACATCAAGGGGGAGTTTGAGGACGTGAAGCTCCAGGAGGTGGAGGTGGGCGAATACAAGGCCCTGACCGCCTCGGGGGTCGCCGTCAGCGATTACCCCATGGACGTGTATTTCGTGTTCGGCGTGAAGGAGGCGGGGAAGAGCTATTACGGCCTGTCCTCCCTGGTGTATATGCTGCCTCTGGAGGGGGGCAAGAAGATCTCCGACGCCAATCTGACTAAGTGCTATAAGGCTCTGCTCAAGAACCTGCGAAGCGAGCTGGGCAAGCCCGACGAGTCCAATGACACCCGGGCGGCCTGGATCACGGAGGACTGCCTGGTGGAGCTGAGCATCGGCAAATACAAGGAGTACAACGGATCGTCCAATAAGACCGTGGCGCTCTCGTTCACCCGGCCCGACGGAGCGGAAACGGCCAAGCCCTCCCCCACCGCCAAGCCCAAGGCTTCCGGCGCCAAAATGACCGTGACCGCGGAGGCCAGCTGCTCCAATTACAACCATGTGGGCGGCGACTGGACGCAGGTGTTTTACGTCAACGGCAGGAAGGTGGCGGAGGGGGCCAGCGTGACCCTCAAGGCCGGGGACACCGTGACCGTGAAGGCC
>CADAGW010000294.1 GCA_902787475.1 uncultured Eubacteriales bacterium | reverse complement strand
CGCCACCATGGGCATGGGCTCGGTCATCATCACCGAATCCACTCTGTCCTTCCTGGGCCTGGGCGTCAAGCATCCCCTGGCCACCTGGGGGACCATCATCAACTCCGTGTCCTCTGCCTCGGCCATGGCCCATTACGCCCATATCTGGATCCCCGTGGGTCTGCTGATCTGCGTGACCGTTATCGCCTTCAACTTCGTGGGCGACGGTCTGCGGGACGCCTACGACCCCAAGGCCAAGCGATAAGGAGGGAAAGAAAATGGCTGACAACGAAAAGAAAAAATCCTCCTATATATCCGCCCGGGAATCCAGACGGATCACCCGCTTCAACCGCCGGATCACCGGCAAGCTGGAAAAAGCGCGGGCGGACGCGGCCAAGGACCCGGCGCTGTACACCACCCGGATGGAGGATCCCGACAACGTGGTGGAATTCGACAACGTCTGCACCTACTTCTTCACCGACGTGGGCGTGGTCAAAGCCGTGGACGGCGTGAATTTCTCCATCCCCAAATGCTCCACCGTGGGCGTGGTGGGGGAGTCCGGCTGCGGCAAATCCGTCACCAGCCTGTCGCTGATGCAGCTGCTGCAGCGGCCCAGCGGCCAGACCGTGGGCGGCGAGATCCGCTTCAACCTGGGGGACGGCACTGCCTACAACATCGTGAACACCCCCAACTCCATCATGGAGACCATCCGGGGCAACAAGATCTCCATGATCTTCCAGGAGCCCATGACCAGCCTGAACCCGGTGTTCAAGATCGGCATGCAGGTGGACGAGGTCACCAAGCTCCATAACCCGGAGATGTCCGACGAGGACGTGAAGGCCCGCACCCTGGAGATGCTGGACCTGGTGGGCATCGCCAACAAAGAGGGCGTTTACGACATGTACCCCCACGAGCTCTCCGGCGGCATGCGCCAGCGCATCTGCATCGCCATTGCCCTGGCCTGCTCGCCTACGCTGATCATTGCCGACGAGCCCACCACCGCCCTGGACGTGACCATCCAGGCCCAGATCCTGGACCTGCTGCAGAATCTGAAAGACAAGCTCAATTCCTCTATCATGCTCATCACCCATGACCTGGGCGTAGTGGCCGGCATGGCGGACTACGTGGTGGTCATGTATGCCGGGCGCATCGTGGAAAAGGGCACCGCGGACGACATTTTCCATCATCCCGCCCACCCCTACACCATCGGCCTGATGCGCTCCAAGCCCGTGGTGGGCAAGAAGGTGGAGGAGCTCTACAACATTCCCGGCAGCGTGCCCAACCCCGTGGAAATGCCCGACTACTGCTATTTCCGTGACCGGTGCGAGATGCACTGCAGCCACTGCAGCGGCCAGTATCCCCCCGAGATCCGCATCAGCGGCACCCACGTGGTGTCCTGCTACCGGTATCTGGAGGAGGGCGAGGTGCTGAAGTACCCCAAATCTGTGAACGTGGAGGAGCTGTAAATGGAAGAGATCAAGAAAACCCCCGCGGCACAGAACGAGTACCTGCTGGAAGTGGACAACCTGGTAAAGTGGTTTCCCATCAAAGGCGGCTTCTTCAAGCGCACCGTGGGCAACGTGAAGGCCGTGGACGGCGTCAGCTTCAAGATCCGCCGGGGCGAGACCATGGGCCTGGTGGGAGAGTCCGGCTGCGGCAAATCCACCTGCGGCCGCACCATTCTGCGCCTGCAGGAGAAGACCGCCGGCACCGTGCGGCTGGACGGTCAGGACATTTTTGCCCTGAGCCGGGAGGAGCTGCGGCGTATGCGGCCCCGGATGCAGATCGTGTTCCAGGACCCCTACTCCAGCCTGTCTCCCCGTCTGCCCATCGGCGAGATCATCGGCGAGGCCGTCCGTGAGCACGGCATCGTGCCCCCGGAAGAATTCGACGACTATATCACCCGTGTCATGGACGTGTGCGGCCTGCCCGAGTACTACAAGGAGCGCTATCCCCACGAGTTCTCCGGCGGCCAGCGGCAGCGCATCTGCATCGCCCGGGCCCTGGCCCTGTCCCCGGACTTTATCGTATGCGACGAGCCCGTGTCCGCCCTGGATGTGTCCATTCAGGCCCAGATCATCAACCTGCTGCGGCAGCTGCAGAAGGATTTCGGCCTGACCTACCTGTTCATCTCCCACGACCTGAGCGTGGTGGAGCATATCTCCGACACCGTGGGCGTCATGTATCTGGGCAGCATGGTGGAATACGCCGAGACGGACAAGGTGTTCTCCAACCCCCTGAACCCCTACACCAAGGCGCTGTTCTCCGCCATCCCCATCCCCGACCCCGACGCCAAGATCAACCGGATCATCCTCAAAGGCTCCATTCCCAGTCCGGCGAACCCGCCCCGGGGCTGCAAATTCCATACCCGCTGCGAGCAGTGCATGGAAGTGTGCAAATATGCGCCCCCCGAGTGGCTGGAGGTGGAGGAGGGCCATTACTGCGCCTGCCATCTCTATGACGACGCCGAAGCCCAGGCCAGGGCCCAGGAGACCATGGCCCGGATCAAAAAGGATGAGTCCGCCGGGAAGAAGGAGACCGCCTGACCATGGCGCAGCGCAGAAGACCGGAGGACCCCGCCGACGACGGCAGGACCATTGCCGACATGAACGTGGAGGGCATGCCCTGGTATCAGCGAGGCCGGGACGACGCCCCCGCTGACAGCGGCGGGAACCACTATCAGATGACGAAAGAGGAGCAGCGGGCCTATACCTGGGCCGCGGTGAAATCCGCGCTGCTGATCCTGTGCGTGTTCGGCGGCGTGTTCGCGGCTTTCATCGCCTTCTGCCAGTTCATCTGGTTCCGATAAAACGCGCAGGGAAGGTTTGACCTGCCGGGTCTCCGCCCGGAAGACGGCGGCCCGTTTCCAAGAATTTGCATACCCCGCCTCCGGCGCGCCGGAGGCGGGGTATGCATTTATTTACGGAGAAACGATCTTTTCCAACGTTCTTTTTGTTGATTATTTCCAAATGAGTGCTATACTGTAAATGATTCAAGAACTGTGAAGGGGGAACCACCTATGCTTTACAATCAGCTGCCCCATACCGAACTGAACGTCTCCCGGGTGTGCATCGGCACCATGACCTTCGGCGACCGGGTGGACAAGGCCGAGGCGCAGCGCTGCTGCGATCTGGCCCTGGACCGGGGCGTGAACTTTTTTGATACCGCGGATATCTATCCCGGCGGTCCCGGCATCGGCGGCGGCCCAAGCGAAGAGCTGCTGGGCGCGGCGCTGGCCGGCAAGCGGGATAAGGTCGTTATCGCCACCAAGGTAGGCGGCCCCATGGATTTCAAGGCCGGCAAAATGGGCCTGGGCCACGACT
>CADAGW010000293.1 GCA_902787475.1 uncultured Eubacteriales bacterium | reverse complement strand
GGGTGTTGAAGAACGGGTCGTCGAAGAGGTCCCAGATGCTGTTGGTGCGGCGTCGCTGCTGCTGCACCATGGCCAGCACGTTGAGGTCAAGAGGCTCTATGGTCAGTTTGCCGTTCTCCTGCGCAAAGAGCGCACCGCGGCGTATTTCGGCCACCTGATAGTGGCGGTCGCCGACGGTCTCCTCATACTGGCGTATCTGTTGGCCTATCTGACCCGCACTGAGGCCTGGCCCCACGGCCAGCCGGTGGCGCTGTTCTCCTCCCTGCTCATTTCCTGGCTGATCGGCATGGCCATCACCGTGATCGCCTACAAAAAGGGCGCGTGGAAGCGAAAGCTGCCGGAGGATCTGAGGTAACACGCGGCCGCGCTTCTTCCCCGCAGGGGCGAAGTGGCGCGGCGCTTTTGTATGCGTCGCTCTCCTGAACTTTCCGTCAAATATGAAAGAAATGGTTGACAGGGCGGCGGGGAAACGGTATGCTTATATCAACAACAGGCGGACGGGAGGATATTGCCATGCGTTTGACCATAGACGATAAGAGGCTTCTGCCCGGCACCACATTGCAGGGCGGCGAAATGCACATGCCGGCCTCGGGCGGAGGGCTTTCCATCATGGAGCTGGCGGGGCCGGGGCCCCGGTGGCTCAACGCCCACATGACAGTGCTGGCGGATCACGCCCAGAGCTTCGAGCTGCGGCTCTACGCCGGGGAGGACGCGCCCCGGGTCATCGTCCGGTTCGGGCTCATGCCCCACTTCCGGGCGGCGGTGGCGCTGGATATGAACTGGCTGGACGGGCACATACTCTTTCCCGGCCACCGGGTGGGCACCCAGAAGGTGGTGTGCCACGGCTCCCGCATCAGCAGGAGCGAGATCAAGCGGGCGGAGCTGGTGAGCATGGCCTGCTACGAGCCTGTGCGGGTCAGGATCGAGGATCTGTCCCTGGACGACGCGCCATGCCCGGTGGAAATGCCCATCCATGAAAAGCTCATAGACGAGTTCGGGCAGTACATGCCCAAAAACTGGCCCGGCAAGGTCACGTCCCGCCGGGAGCTCAATGCGTATATCCTCTCCGAGGAGCAAAAGCCCGCCGCCTATCCGGGCGGGGCCTTTGACAAATGGGGCGGGTGCGCGGGGAAAAGGCTTGCCCCGGCCACCGGGTATTTCAGCCGGGTTAAGCGGGACGGCAGGTGGTATCTCACCGACCCGGAGGGCAACGCCTTTTTCAGCATGGGCCCGGACTGCGTCACGGCCCGGTGCGACGCCCGGATCGACGGACTGGAGGAGCTGTTGTGCGACCTGCCGCCCAGGAGCGGGGATGGGGCCCAATTGTATGAGCAGGGCCGCAGGGGCTTTGGCGAGACGGACCGGGGGCCAGGAGTGCTGTTCTCCTATGAGCGCAAAAACCTTATGGCCGCCTTTGGGGCTGGGTGGTATGAAAAATGGAAGAGCATGGTGGTGGGCCAGCTGAAGCGCATGGGCATGAACACCCTGGGCAACTGGTCCGATCCCGGGCTATACGGGCGGATGCCCTATGTGACCAGCCTGCCGGAATTCCCGGGCACGGAGGAGTACATATTCCGGGACTTCCCGGACGTGCTGAGCCCCGAATACGCCCGGAACGCGGAGAGGTGCGCCCAGGCGCTGGCGCAGCGGCGGGACGATCCCTATATGATCGGGTATTTCCTGCGGAATGAGCCCGCCTGGGCCTTCGTGGACGGGCTGATCATCGCCGACGAGGTGCTGAGGAACCCCCGCCCGTCTCACTGCAAGGCGGCGCTGATCGACTGCCTGCGGGAAAAATACGGCACGGCGGAGGCGCTGTCCAGTGCCTGGAACCACGAATTTGACAGCTTTGAGTGCCTGAACGAGCCCATTGAAAAGGCGTCCGCCCTGTCGAATGTGGCCATGGAGGATCTTCGGGCCTTCTCGGCCCGACTCACCGAGGCGTACATGCGCCTGCCGGCACAGGCCTGCCGGGCGGTGGATCCCAACCACATGATACTGGGCATGCGCTGGGCGTGGATATCGGATCCCCTTTTGGTGACGGGCTGGGAGTGCTTCGACGTGTTCTCCATCAACTGCTACGCCGTGGATCCCACCCCGGCCATCGACCGGGTGGGGGAGTTGGGCGTGGATCTGCCGGTGATGATCGGGGAGTTCCACTTCGGGGCCCTGGACGGGGGACTGCCCGCCACGGGTCTGGAGGCGGTGACCAGCCAGGCGGAGCGGGCCAAGGCCTACGCCTATTACTGCCAGCGGGCGGCGGCCCATCCCCAGGGGGTGGGATGCCACTGGTTCCAGTACTGCGACCAGTTCGCCCTGGGCCGGTTCGACGGGGAAAACTACAACATCGGCCTGTTCGACATCACACTAAAGCCCTATGAGGAAATGAAAAAGGCGTCTCTTGAGACGGCGCGGGTCATATACGCCGTGAAGGCGGGAGAGAGCGCCCCGGCCAGCGACAAGCCCGAAAGCATACCCATGATCGCGTATTGAGCGCAGGAGGAAGAATATGGCAAAGAAGGAAAAGCTGAATCTGGACTGGAGATTCCATTTGGGAGACGTGGTGGACGCCGGGTTTATGGGATATGACGACAGCGGCTGGCGGAGCGTGACCCTGCCCCACGACTGGGCGGTGGAGCATCCCTTCGACCGGGCCCACGCCAGCGGCACGGGATATCTGCCCGGGGGCACGGCCTGGTACAGGAAGCACTTTACCCTGCCGGAGGACGTGAGGGACAAGCGGGTGCGGCTGACCTTTTTGGGCGTCTACAAGCACGCCCAGGTGTGGATCAACAGCAATTACCTGGGCAAACACGCCTATGGATACACCAGCTTCGGCTACGACGTGACGGAATATGTGCGGCCCGGCGAGAACGTGGTGGCCGTGCGGGTGGAGCATGAGGACGTGGCGGACTCCCGGTGGTACACCGGCAGCGGCATCGACCGGGACGTGCTCATAGAGATCACGGGCAGGGAGTGCTTTGCGCCCTGGGGCGTGTTCGCCCACACCCTGTCCGCCAGCAAGGATCAGGCGGAGCTGAAGGTGGAATACGCCCTGACCGGCGGGGAGGCTACATTTACCCTGCTGGATGGGGACGGAAACGCCGCAGCCCAGGCGGCTGGGAAAGACGGCGAGGCGGTGCTGACGGTGAAAAAGCCCCGCCTGTGGAGCCCGGACGAGCCGTATCTATATGTGCTCAGGGCCCAGGTGGAGTGCGGCGGCCAGGTGACGGACACGGAGGAGATTCCTGTGGGCCTTCGCACCATGACCTTCGACGGGGACAAGGGCTTCTGCCTAAACGGCGTGCCGATGAAGCTCAAGG
>CADAGW010000292.1 GCA_902787475.1 uncultured Eubacteriales bacterium | reverse complement strand
TCGACCCATTCGCCGTCCAGATCGACGTACAGGTTGTCGCCCTCGATGGTGTAGGCATATGAGGCGTCGGCGGCAGTCAGCTCCGTGCTGCCCCAAAGGATCGGGGCATACCGCTCCGAGCTCAAGCGCACCAGGGACATATACGAGAGCAAGGAGCCCTTTCGGGTCTATCAGTACTTTGACTGCGGGGACAAGCAGATATGGCACGTCCACGGGGACGTGGCCAAGCTGTCCAGCATGGTCATGGGCCACTTCCACTACGGCATGCTGATCCGGGAGATACAGGACTATACCGCCGAAATGACCCGGCGGTACCGGGCCTGCCAGAGCGGAAGGATCGACTACCAGCCCTACAGCTGGATCGATTCATTCCTGATGGGGGACGTGTATATACTGGGCATGGGCATGTATCTGTGCGAGGCGGATCTGTGGTGGCTTCTGTGCTGCAAAAAGCGGAACTTCCCCGGCACCCACGTGTATTTCTACGAGCTGACCAAGGAGGACGACCGGCAGAAGCTGATGCTGATGGAGGCCTACAACGTGGAGGTGATACGGGGCATAGAGGGGGAATACAAGCACCAGATGCCCTTTTACCACCGGTGCATGGAGGACATACGGGAAAAGATCAAAATGGCGCAGTAAATGGGAGATCCCGGGCGGCTATGGTACACCGCCCGGGACTTACTTTATCATCCGTTACGGATTGCTTCGTCGGTCTTACGACATCCTCGCAATGACAGGAACGCCGCGTGCACATAAAAAATGATGTCCGCCCGAAGGGCGAAAATGGGATTCCAAAGGGACTGGTCCCTTTGGCCGGGGTCTGGGGCCGGGGAGGCCCCAGCGTCTCCCTTCCCCGTTACTCCATGTTCTCTTCGAGAATGTTCACCTTGGTGGCTTTGCCGCCTTGTATGCGGTAGGTGGCGATCTCCTGGGGGCGGAGGGTGTCGGTCCAGGCGGCGCCGTAGAGGCATACCTTTACGGGAGAGGTCTCGCCCCGGGTCTCGTGGAGCCGCAGGATCATGCCGTTTCCGTCCTCGGCGAACTTGAGCACGGTGGCTTCGGCGTTCCCCTCCATGGACAGGGCGGAGAAGGAGGCGGGCAGGGTGCCGGTGTGGTGGGTGGTGATGAGGAACTCGGTGGGGCAGGTGAGACGGGCCGCCTCGTGGGACAGGCTCTCGTTGTCCGCCTGAGCCATGAGGGTGTAGCTGAACCGGCTCTCGCCCTGCTCGGAGAACTCGCACTGGTCGTCCCGCACGCCGAAGTGATCGGCGAATATGGGGGAGCGCAGGCAGGTGAGGCGCAGCTCCCCGTCCTGGGCGTCATAGGCGGCCCGGGAATCGGTGGCCAGTCCGAAGCGGCCCAGACGCACCCAGCCGCCCATGGGCTGCTCGTCGCCGTCCTGGGGCCTGTTGAGGAAGCCGTAGGGGATGGAGGAGGTCACGTCGCCCGCGCGGCCGGTGGGGAAGCTGAGCTTTAATATGCGGTGCTTCTCCTGCCAGAACACCTTTACGTCCACCTGCAGGCCGGGCTGGTTCCGATACAGCGTGTAGATCTGCCGGAGCGTGGAGCCTTCGCAGCGGGTCTCCACCCGCAGGCAGGCCATCACGTCGCCCTTTTCCGTCAGCTTGAGGGCGGCTGAGCCGAAGGAGCCCACCACGTCCCGGAAGGCGAATATGCCGTGGGCCCAGGTGTCGTTTTTGGTGTCGTCCACCACCAGAGCCCCGGCGGGGGAAGCGAGACGCTCCTCTTTTGATACCTTGTCGAACAGCCGGGTCATGGCCCCGGTGGCGGGGTCAAACTCCACCCGGAGGAAGTCGTTTTCCATCCAGCTGTCCCCGGCCTCCAGCGTGCCCTCTACGGGCTCCGGCGGGCATGGAGCCTCGCCGGTATACAGCTCGTAGGTGCGCCAGCCCATGGGCGGCACCTGGGCCACGAACACGTCCTCGTGCTTGTCGTCCGCTCCGTTGGTGACTCCGGAGCGCACCCGCTGGGTGGGCAGGCGGCGGCCGTTCTCGTCGGTGATGGCGGTAAAGCGGGCGTTGGTGCGGATGGGGGAGGTGATGGGCCAGGAGAAGGGGTTGAACACCGTCACAGGAGTGCCCCGGCCGGGCACGCTGTTCCACCGCCAGTCGATGCGGTTGTTGCGGCCCAGGGGGCGGCCCATGCCGGTGTCGATCTGCCGGGTGATGGCCTGCGCCGCCCGGTTCCAGGCCCGGGAAGCCCCGTTCAGGCTCTCGCCGAAGGCCTCGCGCACGTCGTCGTAGGCGGCCCGGATGCTGCAGCCGCCCATGATGTCGTGGAACTGGTTGAACAGCACGTTCTCCCACAGGGCGGCAAAGTCGGTGCGGTCAGTGAGCACGCCGGCGTGTCTGGCCATGAGCTCAAAGGCCTCCGCGGCCTGGAGCCGGTACTCGGCCTTGCGGTTCAGGGCCTTGACTTCCATGACGGAGGAATAGCACCCGCTGGCGTGGTGCTGAAGCTCGCCCTTAAGCTCCGGCAGGTCGTCCTTGAGGGAGGCAAAGTAGGTATCCGGGGAGGAATAGCCGATGTCCCCGTCCAGTATGGGCTCCAGGGCGTTCATGGTGGCGATGGTGGGCCCGCCGCCGTGGTTGCCCACGCCGTAAAAGCACATTTCGGGGATGCCGTCTTTGCCGCTCCTGTCTGCCAGCTCCCGGGCCTTGGCCACCGTGCCCTCCGGGTCCGCGGTGGCGTAGCCGCCGTGGGCCACGTGGGCGGGGATGCGGTAAGTCTTGACCCGGGTGCCGTCCGCGCCGATCCACCAGAAGGCGTTCTGGGGGAAGTCATATTTCTTTTCGATGTCCCGCATGGGCCGCATGTATACATAATTGTCCATGCCGGAGAGCTTCAATATCTGGGGCAGCATGGCGTTGTGGCCGAAGGAGTCCACGTTGTAGCCGGTCTTGCAGGTGACGCCGAATGCCCGCTGATAATACCGTTGGCTGTAGAGGGAGTGCCGGGCGAAGGACTCGCCGCTTGGCGCGTTGCAGTCCGGCTGGATCCACCAGCCGCCCACGATCCGCCAGCGGCCCTCGGCCACCCGCTGCTGGATCTTTTTGAACATGACCGGGTCCATTTCCTCGACCCATTTGTAATACTGGGCCCCGGCGCAGGTGAACACGTAGCCGTCAAAGTCCTCCATCCGCTCCAGGGCGCTCTGGAAGGTGGCCATTACCTCGGCGCAGCCCTCCTCCCACCGCCACAGCCACACGGGATCCAGATGAGCGTTTCCGATCAGGTGTACCTTTTTGGGCGTATCCATGGTCATGCCTCCTCAAAAAAATCGGCCATACGCGCCGGAGCACATATG
>CADAGW010000291.1 GCA_902787475.1 uncultured Eubacteriales bacterium | reverse complement strand
ACGGCCTGGACGGGGCGGTGGCTTTCCGGGCGGGGCAGCAGACGGTGCGCACGTATTTGAGGCCTGGCGAGACGCTGCGCACGCCCAGAATGTGCGTCATGGCCTTCGAGGGCGACGAGATCCGGGGCATGAACCTGTGGCGGCGCTGGATGAACGCTCATGTGACCGTCCGGACTCAGGGCGGGATCGTGCCGCCCCGGGCGGCGGTCAACGAGCCCGGCGACGGGAAGGAGCACACCGCCTGCACACAGACGCTGCAGTTTGACGCCATGGAGGCGCTTGAGACCTTCGGATGGGGAAAGGATCTGCTGTGGTGGATCGACGCGGGCTGGTATTCCTGCTATGTGGAGCCCGGGAAAAAGGTGTGGACGCACACCGGCACCTGGGAGCCTGACTGTGCCAAATTTCCCTGCGGCATGGGGCCGGTGGGGGACAGAGCCCACGAAATGGGCATGGAGTATCTGATCTGGTATGAGCCGGAGCGGGTACGCCCGGGCACGGAGCTGGCCACGCGCCATCCCGAATGGATGCTCACCGCCCGCGCGGACGGCGAAGAAAAGGGCGACGACTTCATGCTCAACCTGGCGGACGACGCATGCTTCCATTGGCTGTGCGGGCATATCGGTAAGCTGGTGGAGGAAAGCCATCAGGATGTGTACCGGCAGGACTTCAATTTTGCGCCGCTGGCCTATTGGCGATTCAATGAGGCCGCCGACCGCAGGGGCATGCTGGAAAACAAATACCTGCAGAATTACCTGAAGTATTGGGACGATCTGCTGGCCAACCATCCCGGCCTTTGGATCGATTCCTGCGCCTCCGGCGGCCGCCGCAACGATCTGGAGACCATGCGCCGCTCCGTGCCGCTGCATCCCACGGACTACGGCTACGGCTATCACCCCGTCAGCCAGGATTTCCGCCGGACGCTCCACGCCTGGATCCCCTATACCCGGGGCCAGACGGCCAACTGGCTCTCGGCGGATGGGGAGAACTACCTGCCCGTGGACCGGCTGGGCGAGCTGCCCCCGCGGCGGCTGACCAATTACGAGCTGGTGAACGGCATGGGGACGCTCTTTCCCCTCTTCCGCCTGTCCGCCATGGATGCGTTTGAGGGGCAAAGGGAGTATATCGGCAAAATGCTGGACGTGTGGCGGGAATTCGCCCCCATTCAGCTGATGGGCGATTTCTATCCCCTCACCGAGGCCCACCGATCCGCGGAAAAATGGACCGTGTTCCAGTTCGACTGTCCGGAGCAGGGGAAGGGCGCTTTCCAGGTGCTTCGCAATTCCAAAGCCATGCAGGATACCGTGACCGTATTCCCGCTGGCCCTCCGGGGCGACGCCAAGTATACTCTACGGGACGGCGAGACCGGCGAAACCAGATCCCTATCCGGGCAGGAGATCGAAAAAAACGGGATCACCTTCGCGCAGCCCCGTCCCAGCGGCAGCATCTGGTTTTATTCCGCGTCCTTCTGATTATCATTGGACTTATGGGCTTTTGTGTCGTTGCGAGGAGACCGCAGACCGACAAAGCCATACTCAATCCCATTCAATCGCTTCGAGGCAGAACAGCATCGGCGCCTTCGGTCCTATCATAGGGACGGAAGGCGATTTTTCATACCTTTTTCATGAATTTACAGCCCGGCGCTTGTGAAAAACGGACCGATGGTGTAGGCTGGCCCTGATACACAGGCAAGGAGCGGGAATATGGAATTCTACGTGGATATCGCGGATATCGAGACGGTGAGGGAGATCAACGAGTATTTCCCCATAGACGGGTTTACCACCAATCCAAACATACTGACCAAGGCGAAAAGACCACTGGAGGAGCTGTTTGCGGAGTACCGGGAATATGTGCTCGAGACCGGGCAGAGGATATTTGTGCAGGTCAGCGCCAAGGACGCCCAGAATATGGTGAAGCAGGGTGCGGCGCTCTCTCATTACTTCGGGCCCACTCTCGTGGTCAAGGTCCCGGCGGTGAGGGAGGGGTATAAGGCCTGCAAAATCCTCAAAAGGATGGGCATATCCGTGTGCGTGACGGTGGTGCACTCCACCATGCAGGCCCTGATGGCCGCCCGGGCCGGGGCGGACTACACCGCGCCCTACATCAGCCACATAGACAACATCGGGGCGGACGGGATACGGTGCGTGGACGAGATGGTGCGCATATTCCGCCAGGGAAACTACACCTGCAAGGTGCTGGGGGCCAGCTTCCGCACGGCGGAGCAGGTGGACAAGCTGGCGGTGGTGGGGTGCCACGCCGTGACCATCACCCCGGCCACCTTCGACATGCTCATCGCCCATCCCTCCACGGACGTGTCCATGCGGGGCTTTGACCAGGTGTGGAAGGACACGTTCCACGGAAAAGAGATCACCGATTTTATCCCCGGGGAGGAAGGAAAATGAAGTTCTACATCGCCGCGCCGCTGTTTAACGAGGCCGAAAGGGAGTTTAACGAGAAGGTGGACGCCATCGTCCGCGCCTGCGGGCACGAGACGTTTCTGCCCCAGAGGGAGGGCGGGTGCGTGGCCGACCTGCCGGACGTGATCGAGGGAATGCCCAAGAGGAAGTATCTGTTCCAGCTGGACGTGGGGCACATGGACTGGTGCGACGCCGTGCTGTTTTTGATGGACGGCAGGGTGCCGGACGAGGGAGCCTGCTTCGAGCTGGGGTACTGCTACGCCAAGGGCAAGCGGTGCGTGGCGTACAAGACCGACGCCAGGGCGTTTATAGACGGGTTTGACAACGTGATGCTCTGCGGCGCGCCGGAGGCGGTGCTGAGGAACGAGGAGGAACTGAGAACGTATCTGCTCAAAATGAAATAGGATCAATAAGAGACGGATTGCTTCGTCGCTGCGCTCCTCGCAATGACTTGATTATGTACATGCATTACGTTCCTGTCATTGCGAGGAGGCCGTATGGCCTACGAAGCAATCCGTGCTTCCATTTACCCACAGCAAAACAGCAGGGCGGAGAAATTCGCTCTGCTGTTTTGCTGTGCCGCGTTATTGGAGGCTGCTGAGGTATTTCCGGATCACGGGGCGGATGGGCGGGGAGATCATGGCAAGGTCGATTTCCTCCGGGGCGAAGAAGCGGATCTCCTCGATCTCCCCGTCCTGGGGCTCGGGGAGGCCGCTGAAGTCCGTGCACAGGTAGATCAGCTCCACGTTGGACACCTCGTCCCCGTTGGGGTAGATGTAGTGGGCCTCGGGGCCGGAATTGACGCAAAAGAGGGACATCTCCCCGGCCTGTATGCGCATTTCCTCATACAGCTCCCGGCGGGCGGCGTCCTCCACCCGCTCGTCCGGCTCCACCGATCCGCCCGCGTAGCCCCACAGGTGGTTGTCGGCCCTTTTGCCCAACAGAAGCCNNNCGGCCCTCTTTGTCCGCCACCATGACGCTGGCTCCGCACTGGATCAGCGTCCTGTGGCCCACGACGCGGCGAAGATCCATGATGTATCCCATATGCTTCTCCTTTTCAGTACGTCATGACTCCGTTGTTCAGGTCCAGAAGGTACTGGAACGCTTCCGCCGCCTGGGCCCACTGTTCCTCCGGGGAGATGGCCGCTTCCCCGTCGCCCCGCTGAGGGCCGTAGGAGCCGAACTGGGCGTGGTTGCCGCCCTCAATGACCCACTCTGTGGATGAGTCATTCACGTATTGTTGGCCCTTTTCCAGCCTTTTCCGGTTCAGCACCCCGTCCCGGTCGCCGTAGACGGTCACCACGTTCAGCATATGATGCAGAGGCCGGACGGGATAGGCGGCGCACAGGAACAGGCCGGAGAGGTGATTGGGGTGGCGGTGGGCGTACAGGGCCGCCGCCGCGCCGCCCACGGAGTGACCGCCCAGATACCAGCGCATGTAGTAGTATCGCTTCATGATGGCGGAGGCCTTCCGGATGCCGAAGAGGGAGAAGTGGAAGGGCATTTTCACCAGAAATACGTCCGCTTTATCCTGTGCGATGAGGCGGAGCATGGGGGCGTAGGCTCCCTCCTCCACCTTGGCACCGGGATAAAAGATGAGGGCGTCGGTATCGGTGGGGCCGTCGAAGAACCAACCATAGTCGGTTTGCGTCACCGTGACCGTCTCGTCAGAGACCAGGGCGGCGCGGGCGGTATCGTCCAGGTGGGAGTAGCTGCCGAAGTAGACAAAGAACGCCGCCACCAGCAGGAGGATGACGCCTATGGTGATCGTCCGGGCTCTGGCGGAGCGGGCCTTGGCAAGGGCGCGGGAAAACGCGCCGGGTTCTTTTTGAGGTTCGTTTGACATGGATATGCCTCCTGGTGTATGGGATTACCGGACGGTCATGTTCACACTGCCGCCGTCCCAGCGGATGTCCACGGTCTGGCCGGTGCGGGCGCGAAGGCCCTTGACGGAGCCCTTTTTCCAGGCGGCGGGCAGGGCGGGCAGGGGAATGAGGCTCCCGTCCGGGGCGGTCTGCAGCAGCATCTCGCATATGCCCGCGCAGGCTCCGAAGTTGCCGTCGATCTGGAAGGGCGGGTGGGCGTCGAAGAGGTTTAAGTAGGTGCCGCCGCCGGAGAGCCAGTTGGAGGCGTCCCGCCGGTCGGGGCGGTTGGGGTTTCGGCCCTCCACGGTGTGAAGCTGGATCTTAAGGAGCTTCAGCGCGTGGTCGCCGTCCCGGAGACGGGCCCACTGGCAGATGCGCCAGCCCATGGCCCAGCCGGTACTCTCATCGCCCCGGCGGGTGAGGGACACCCGGCAGGCATCGCACAGCTCCGGGTTCTCCTCGGGGGTGATGAGATGGGCGGGGTGGAGGCCGTAGAGGTGGGAGATGTGCCGGTGGTGGACCTCCCGCTCGGTGAGCTGCTCGTTCCACTCCAGAAGCTCGCCGTACTCTCCGGTCAAAAAGCCCTTGAGGCGGGGGAGGGCGGCGCGGGCGTTTTCCACCGCAGGGTCGTCGATGCCCAGCGCTTGGGCGGCCTTTATGAGATTGCCGAACAGGTCCATCATCACCGCCTGGGTCATGGCGGCGGACCGGGTGACGGCCAGATCCTCGCCGTTCAATATATAGCCGTTTTCGGGGGAGGTGGAGGGGGAGAAGATGAGGGATCCGTCGTCATCTTCTGTCAAAAGGGACAGGTAAAACTCCGCCGCCGCCTTCAAAACGGGGAAGCCCTTTTCCCGCAGGAAATCCACGTCCCGGGTGTATTCGTAGTGCTCCCACATATGCCGGGACAGCCAGCCCGAGCCCATGGGCCAGAAGGCGAACACGGCGCTTCCGGGGGTGTCGGCCCCCACGGGGGTGGACAGCCGCCACAGGTCGGTATTGTGATGGACCACGAAGCCCGGCGCGCCGTAGTATTCCCGGGCGGTGCGGCTGCCGCTTTCCTTCAGCTCCTCCACCAGACGGATCAGGGGCTCGTCACATTCCGAAAGGTTCACCATCAGTGTGGGCCAGTAGTTCATCTCCGTGTTGATGTTGATGGTGTAGTTGCTGTTCCAGGGCGGGGTCAGGCTGTCGTTCCAGATGCCCTGCAGGTTCATGGCCTGGGTGCCGGGGCGGGAGCCCGCGATGGTCAGGTACCGGGCGAACTGGAAATAGAGGGCGTAGAGGGCAGGGTCCTCGCCGCCGGATTCGTGGCGGTAGAGCCGCTGGTCCGTGGGAAGGTATTTTTCCTCCCCGCCGCCCAGATCCAGATCCATCCGGTCATACAGCCGCCGGTGATCCTCCGTGTGGCGGGCGAGAAGGGCGTCCCAGCCCAGAGAGGCGGCCCTGTCCAGATCTGCCCGGCAGGGGGCGGCGTATTCCCGGCCCTCCAGCACGGGGTGCTTGTCCCACCCGGCGAAGCTGGTGCGGCAGGCGAAGAGTATGACGGCGCTTGAGGCCTTTTTGACCAGCACCGCGCCGGCCTGCAGGATCGCTTCGCCGCCCACGGGGATGATACGCATCTCGCCCAGGTAGCCTATGCCCATGGTCTCGGGGGTGGCGCCGTAGGATACCCGCTCCTCGGGGGCCTGGGGGTCGCCGTTTCGCCAGATGTAGCCGGGGCAGTGGCCCTCGATGGTCATTTTGTTCTTTTTGAGGGTCACGGAGGCGTTCATGGCGGGGGAGAGGCGGGCGGCGAAGGTGAGGCCGCCGG
>CADAGW010000290.1 GCA_902787475.1 uncultured Eubacteriales bacterium | reverse complement strand
GGGAGATCAGGCATCTCCTTGGCCGCCTGCCCATATTCGGCATATGCCTTGGCCATCAGCTTCTGGCCCTGGCCGCGGGCGGAGAGATCGTCAAGCTCAAGTTCGGCCACCGGGGGGCCAACCAGCCTGTGCGCTTTGTCAACCTGGGCCGCACCTACATCACCTCCCAGAACCACGGCTATGCCGCCGACATGGAGCATCTGCCCAAGGACGGCAAGGTGATCTTTGAAAACGCCAACGACCACACCTGCGAGGGCCTGTCTTATCCTTCCCTTCGGGCCTTCTCCGCCCAGTTCCACCCGGAGGCCTGCGCCGGCCCCCAGGACACCTCGTTCCTGTTTGACCAGTTCGTGAACATGATGGGAGGGAAAGAAGTATGCCTCTGATGAAGGATATCAAAAAGGTATGCGTGATCGGTTCCGGCCCCATCGTCATCGGCCAGGCCGCGGAATTCGACTACGCCGGCACCCAGGCCTGCCGCATGCTCAAAGAAATGGGCGTAAACGTGCTCCTGGTCAACTCCAACCCCGCCACCATCATGACCGACAGCGCCCTGGCGGACGAGGTGTATCTGGAGCCGCTGACCCTCGAGACCTTAAAGCGCATCCTCATTCAGGAAAAGCCGGACGGCCTCCTGGCGGGCTTCGGCGGCCAGACGGGCCTTACCATCTCCATGCAGCTGGCGAAAGAAGGCTTCCTTGAAAAGCACGGCATCAAGCTTTTGGGCATGAACGCCGACGCCATCGAAAAGGCGGAGGACAGGCAGCGTTTCCGCGATACCATGGAGAAGATCGGCCAGCCGGTGATCCCCTCCGCCATCGCCAACGACGTGGACACGGCTCTCAGGATCGCGGATGAGATCGGCTATCCCATCATCATCCGTCCCGCCTTCACACTGGGCGGCGCGGGCGGCGGCGTGGCCTACACCCCCGAGGAGCTTCGGGACGTGGCCGCCACGGGCCTGATGGTGTCGCCCATCACCCAGGTGCTGGTGGAAAAATACATATTCGGCTGGAAAGAGATCGAGTTCGAGGTCATGCGGGACTCGGCGGGCAATGTCATCGCCGTGTGCAGCATGGAGAACATGGATCCCGTGGGCGTCCACACCGGCGACAGCATCGTGGTGGCCCCGGCCCTGACCCTGTCCAACAAGGAATACCAGATGCTCCGCTCCGCCGCCCTGGCCATCATCACCGAGCTGGGCGTGGAGGGCGGCTGCAACTGCCAGTTCGCCCTGAACCCGGACTCCTTTGAGTACGCGGTCATCGAGGTCAACCCCCGGGTGTCCCGCTCCTCCGCCCTGGCCAGCAAGGCCACCGGCTATCCCATCGCCAAGATCGCCGCCAAGATCGCCATGGGCTACACCCTGGACGAGATCCCCAACGACATCACCGGCGTCACCTGCGCCTGCTTCGAGCCCACGGTGGACTACATCGTGGTGAAGATGCCCCGCTGGCCCTTCGACAAATTCGCCGGAGCCACCCGCACCCTGGGCACCCAGATGAAGGCCACCGGCGAGGTCATGTCCATCGCGCCCACCTTCGAGATGGCCATCATGAAGGCCGTCCGGGGCGCGGAGATCAAAAAGGACACCCTGGACGACCCGTCGGACGAGCCCATCATGGAGCGCCTTCATAAGCTGGACGACAAGCGGCTGTTCACCCTCTTTGAGGCCCTGAAGGCCGGCGTCAGCGTGGACACCATATTCGACATCACCAAGGTGGACCGGTGGTTCTTATACCGCCTTCTGCACCTGGTCCGCTTCCAGGAAAAACTGGCCCGCGAGCCCATGTCCATGGAGCTGTATAAAGAGGCCAAGACCCTGGGCTATACCGACAAGGCCATCGCCCGCATCAGCGGCGTCAGCGACCTTCCCTACCTTCGCTGCTCCTACAAGATGGTGGACACCTGCGCCGCCGAGTTCGACGCCCGCACGCCCTACTTCTACTCCACCTTCGACTCCGACTGCGAGAGCCGCTCCTTCAAAAAGACCGGCCGGGAGCGGGTCATCGTGCTGGGCTCCGGCCCCATCCGCATCGGCCAGGGCATCGAGTTCGACTATTCCAGCGTCCACTGCGTCAAGACCCTGCGGGAGCTGGGCTACGAGGTGGTCATCGTCAACAACAACCCCGAGACAGTCTCCACCGACTACGACACCGCCGACAAGCTGTACTTCGAGCCCCTGACCGAGGAGGACGTGCTCCGCGTCGTGGAGGCCGAAGACCCCATGGGCGTGGTGGTGGCCTTCGGCGGCCAGACGGCCATAAAGCTGACCCAGACCTTGGACAGGCACGGCATCCGCATACTGGGCACCAGCGCCGAGGGCATAGACATCGCCGAGGACCGGGCCCGGTTCGACGCGCTGCTGGAAGAGCTGGGCATCCGCCGCCCGGCGGGCATGGGCGTCAGGACCCTGGAGGAGGCCCTGGCCGCCGCCAAGACCATCGGCTATCCCGTGCTCCTTCGCCCCTCCTACGTCATCGGCGGCCAGAACATGGTCATCGCCCACGAGGAGCGGGACGTGGTCAACTACATGAACGTGATCCTCTCCGGCGGCATCGACAACCCGGTGCTCATCGACAAATACATGAAGGGCACCGAGCTGGAGGTGGATGTGATCTCGGACGGAGAGGACGTGCTCATCCCCGGCGTCATGGAGCACATCGAGCGGGCCGGCGTCCACAGCGGCGACTCCATCGCCGTCTATCCGCCCTACAATCTCACCGACCGCATGCTCTCCACCGTCTGCGACTGCTCCACCCGCCTGGCCCTGGCCCTGGGCACCAAGGGGCTGGTGAACATACAGTACCTCATCTGGCGGGGCGAGCTTTACGTCATCGAGGTCAACCCCCGGGCCTCCCGCACCATACCCTATATCAGCAAGGTCACCGGCGTGCCCATGGTGCAGCTGGCCTCCCGGGTGATGCTGGGCGAACGGCTGTCCGATCTGGGCTTCGGCACGGGGCTGTACAAGACCCCGCCCTACTACGCGGTGAAGGTGCCCGTGTTCTCCTTTGAAAAGCTGCTGGACGCCAACGCCATGCTGGGCCCGGAGATGAAGTCCACCGGCGAGGTGCTGGGCGTGGGCAAGAGCCTGACCGAGGCCCTCTTTAAGGGCCTGACCGCCGCGGGCTATCACCTCTCCCAGTTCTCCGGCGACCGGCCCATAGGCGTCCTGCTCAGCGTGGACGAGCACGAAAACGAGGAAATGATCAAGCTGGCCAAGAAGCTGGCGGACCGGGGCGTGAAGCTCTACGCCACCCCGGGCACCGCCGCTGCCATCGCCCGGCTGGGCGTCAGCGTCACCTTCGTGCCCGGCATAGACAAGATGCTCTCCCTGGTGGAGTCCAAACAGGTGGACTTCGTGGTCTA
>CADAGW010000289.1 GCA_902787475.1 uncultured Eubacteriales bacterium | reverse complement strand
GAGCCGGCGGGGAAGTATCTGCCGGAAATGGACCGGGTCACCGTGCGGCAGGCGGACGGGTCGGTGAGGTCAGCGGAAAACACCATGCGGGTGCGGCACCTGCTGTCCATGACGGCGGGGTTTGGATATGGCAACGCGCCGTCAGTGGAAAGACTGAAAAGGGACACCGGGGGAAGGCCCACCACCCGGCAAGTGGTCGCCGCTCTGGCGGAGGAGCCGCTGTGTTTTGAGCCGGGCACCCATTTCAGGTACAGCTTTTGCCACGACGTGCTGGCGGCGCTGATGGAGGAGGCCGCGGGGCTGGCGTTTGATGAGATCCTTCAAAGGGAAGTGTTTGGCCCCCTGGGGATGAAGGACACGGGATTTACGGTAAGCGATGAGCAGGCCGCCCGGATGGCGCCGGAGTATCACGGCTTTGACGCCGGGACGGGAAAGGCGGAGAAGGTGCTGATCAAATACGGGCACGACATGGGAATGGGGCCTGTGTACCGCTCCGGCGGCGGGGGGCTCATGTCCACCGTGGGGGACTACGCCCGGCTGGCTGCCATGCTGGGGAACGGCGGCGTGACGGGGGACGGGGAGAGGATATTGAGCGCCGGAGCCGTGGCCGCCATGCAGGAGAACCAGCTCGGAGCGGAGGCCCAGGAGGACTTTGACCGGTTCGGCGGATGGAGCAAGGCGGGCTACGGGTACGGCCTGGGCGTGAGGACGCTGGTGGATCCGGAGCGGAACAACGCCCTGAGCGAAAGGGGAGAATTTGGCTGGGACGGGGCGCTGGGGTGCTATCTGGCGGCGGATCCGGCATCTGGCGTGGGGATATTCTACGCCCAGCAGGAGGGGGGATCCAGGTGGTACACCTGGCACGGCAGGGTGCGGAATTTCGCCTACGCGGGGATACTGGGCGGGGAGGACCTGGAGTCGTGACGACGGGGAAGGGGAAGAAAATGAAATACCGGGAGACGCCGCTTTTTTCGGAGAGATACCGGGCGGAGTATTATGAGGGGATACAGAGGGTCATTGAGGAGCGGTATGAGCGGGCCCGGGGGGAGAGGACCGCGGCGTGGAGGGATTTTCCAAGACGCATGGAGGAGCACAGGCGGCGGGCGGCGATGACGCTGGGCTGGCCGCTGACGGAGTACCAGGCTGGCGCGCCTGAGGCCCGGTATGAGCTTCTCAGCCGGGAGGAGGGGTACAGCGTGTACCGCCTGACGGTGTATCCCCTGCCGGGGCTGCCCTTCAGTGGACTGCTGTTTTTGCGGGAGGGGGACGCGGCAAGACCCCTGGCAGTGGCCCTTCACGGAAACGAGGGCACGCCGGAGATGTGCGCGGAGGTGGCCGGGCCCAGCTATAACTATAACCGCATGACGGAAAGGCTGTTGGACTGCGGCGTCCACGTGTATTCGCCCCAGACGCTGATGTGGAAAAAGGAGACGTGGGGCGCGGCCTATGACCGGAGGGGCGTGGACGAGGCGCTGAAGTACTTGGGCGGGTCGGTGGACGGGCTGGAGATCTACTGCGTGAGGAAGGCCCTGGACGCCCTTTGCCAGAGAGGCGACGTGGATAATGGGGCCCTGGGGGCCTGCGGGCTGTCCTACGGGGGACTGTATGCCATGCTTTTGGCGGCGGTGGATACCAGGGTCCGGGCTGTATTGTCTGCGGGAAGATTTGTGGACAGCGACTTTGAGAAGAACCGGTTGAGGCGGGGCGGGGATACGCAGGACGTGTGGTTCGGCTCGGCGCTTCATCTGACCCTCGTCGAAATGGTCATGCTCTGCTGGCCCCGGACGCTGATCGTCTCCATGGCCAGGGGAGACCGGCTGGTACCCTTTGAGCTGGCGGAAAAGGCCATGGAGGAGGTGCGGGAGAGGACAGAGGGCGTTGACGACGGGTCGTGGGTCCGTTTTTTGCCGTTTGAGGGGGAGCACGAGTTTGACCGGAGCGACGCGCCAATCGAAGAGCTGATGAGTGCTCTGGGATGGGAGAGAAAAGGGGCTTGGAGGGGACGGGATTTTGTGGTATGATATAAGGGCGAGGAAACGCGGATGAAGCGGAAAGAGGTGTATGATATGTCGATTCCCATGAGGACGATCCCTGGGTACGTCAATTCCAAACCCGGCGTGCAGGTGGGCACCAAGCTGGTGGCCACGGGGGAGGGGGGAGAGTACACTCCGGAGGATTTTAAGCACCTGCGGCAGATGGGCGTGGAATGGGTGATGGTGGACGGGCCGGTGGGCCTGCCGGACGCCAGGGTGTATAAGGAGCTGCGCAAGCGGGTGGAGGGGGAAGGGCTGAAGATCTACCGGCTGAGCAACCACGCCTATCACAATATGGATGTGATCACCCTGAACCTGCCGGGAAGGGATCAAAAGCTCAAGGAGTACCTTATGTATATCCGGGCGCTGGGGGAGGCGGGGATCTATTATTCCACCTACGCCCACATGGGCAACGGGATATGGCGCTCGGGGGAGACCAGGCCCATACGGGGCGGAGACATGGGGCACGGCGTGGATCTGGAGAGCCCGGAGCTGATGGGCCGATGGTTCAGCCAGAAGTATGTTTCGCCCTATTCCCACGGGCGGGAGTACAGCGAGCAGGAGCTGTGGGACAATTATGAATACTTCATCCGCCGGGTGGCCCCGGTGGCGGAGGACAGCGGCGTGTATATCGGCATACACCCGGACGATCCGCCGGTGTATACGCTGGGCGGCGTGCCGCGAAAGATATTCGGCACCTTCGAGGGGTACAAGAGGGCGCTCGAGATGGCGGACAGCCGGAATATCGGCGTGTGCTTGTGCTGCGGCTGCTGGCTGGAGGGCGGAGAAAAGATGGGGGCGGACGTGTATGAGGCGGCGGAGTACTTCGCAAAGCAGGGGAAGCTGTTCAAGCTCCACGTGAGAAACGTGACCTGCCCCATGTACGAGAAGGGCGGCTTCGCGGAGACCTATCCCAACGACGGGTATGGGGATACGGTGAGGATCATCCGTATCCTTCAGGAGAATGGCTTCGACGGGTGCGTCATGAACGACCACCTGCCGCCCATGGTGGGCGGGTGGCGGGCCTGCGAAAGCTATCAGACCGCGTATCTGCAGGGGGTGGTGGACGCGGTGCGGGGATGAGGCGAGAGAAATATCTCGCTTGCGCTCGATGTGAAATGTCCAGCCTGCGCTGGACGTGAAATATTTGCCTGGCGGCAAATGTGAAATTTTGCGGCGCTGCAGCAAAGTGAAATACAATCAATCCACCCACGCCCGCAGGCATTTCACATGGCGGAGCCATATTTCACGCCCGAAGGGCATTTCACCGATCCACGAAGTGGATTGATTTCGTTGAAAAAAGCACTGCTTTCGCAGTGCTTTTTTCTGGCTTGGAACCATTGAA
>CADAGW010000288.1 GCA_902787475.1 uncultured Eubacteriales bacterium | reverse complement strand
TGAACCATATAAGATTTCGGGAAAGGAGGGAAAGACTATGAAAGAGTATGAAAAGCCTCAAATGGAGGTCATCGAACTGAGCGGAACGGATATTATCACGACGAGCTGCACGCCGACAGATGGTGTACCCTGGTGGGATGGCGAAGGCGGTTGATGCCAAGAGAGATTCGAAATGACCTTTGAATGAGTTACAGCACACAAATCATTGTGTGCTGTAAATATTCTTTTTATGGGTATCCTATGATCGAAACATGTAAACCAGACGCTGTACTGGCAAAACTTGTTCCTCCCGTAAGGCCAAACCCCCGTATCATTTACGTTCCTTCCCAATTTTCGCTGCCGTTTGAGCATCAGGGAAAAGGGTATTGCTTCAACACCCTGACCAAACAGTGCGTCGAGGGGCGTCTGCCGGAGGCGGCGAAAGCCGGTGAAGGATACGACGAGTGGATAACGGGCCAATTTCTTGTGCCGGCGGACAAGGACGAGTGCGCCTATTACAACCAGATTTCCGCCCTCATGCGGGCGTACAGTAAAAAGAAGGACGTCCGGGGCTACACGATCCTGCCCACTCTCGGCTGCAACGCCCGGTGCGTCTATTGCTACGAGGAAGGGACGAAACCTGTATCCATGTCCTCCGAAACGGTGGAGCAGACTATCCGCTTCATTCGGAACAATTGCGGCGGCAGCGAGGTCAAGCTGAGCTGGTTCGGCGGGGAGCCGCTGCTGCGCCCGGATATCATCGACCGGATCTGCGCGGGCGTGGGGGAGGCAGGGCTGGAATATAAGTCCTCCATGATCTCCAACGGCAGCCTCTTCACTCCCAAAATCGTGGACAGGATGGCGGGCGAATGGAAGCTTCGGCACATCCAGATTTCCATGGATGGGGCGGAGGCGGACTATGTTTCCAGAAAACGGTATTACGCCGACCGGGATCACTATCATCAGGTGATGCGGGCGGTCAGCCGCATGTCCGAGGCCGGCATCACCGTAACCATCCGCTGCAACGTGGACGAGGAAAACGCAGGCGGCATCCCCCGATTTCTGGATGACCTTTCGGTCGGCGTGGCGCATAAGGACAAAGCGGATATCTACTTTGCTCCGCTGAACGCAGTGCGCATGAGCGAAAACGATCTGGCTCTTTGGACGAAGCTCAGGGACCTGCGTCCGCTGGTCGAAGGAGCCGGCTTCCGGTTCCGCCCCTTCCTTGGTCTGGGAACGGCTTTTCGCACGTTTCATTGCATGGCGGACGCCGGCAGCGTGGTCGTCGCGCCTGACGGCAGCCTGTACCCCTGTGAGCATTGCCCGCCGGGGAGTCGGCTTGGGGACATCTGGCACGGCGTCACCGACGAGGCAGCAAGGCGTGAGTTTTGCCGGGTGGACAGGACGCAGGAGAAGTGCAAGACCTGTTCCTTCCTGCCGGACTGCACCAGCTTTGCCGCCTGTCCCGTGCAGGATACCCATTGCCGGGAGGTGCATGAAATGATGGCGATCGACGCGTTGAGGCGCATGGTGGACCGCCAGGAAAGCGAGATCGGGGGCGAGGACGGCCCCATCTGTTAAGGAGAATTATATGAAGCTGAAGGATAGTTTTATTGTTCAGGACATTGAGGACACCCAATTTCTCGTCCCCCTGGGCGGGGAAGCCTTCCGGGGCATTGTGCGCAGCAATGGGACCGCGGCCTTCATCGTGGACTGCTTGAAGCAGGAGACCACGGAGGAAGGAATCGTGGACGCCATGTGCGCCGAGTACAACGCGCCGCAGGAGGTCATCGCCGCCGACGTGGCGGAGATCCTGGAAAAATTGCGGAGAATTCACGCTTTGGAGGAATAAGCCGTCCGATCGCATTTGACCTTCGCCGGGTGGGGGCTCTTGACCGCGCAGCGGTCAAACATCACTGGCGGCAGCCAACATCACTTGGCCGCACGGCCATGCATCACTGTGCCGACCGGCACAACATCACTTTGGGGCTGTTTCGAGAAGAAACAGCCCCAATATCATACTTGCAGCAGTTGCCGCAGTTCCTCCATGGTTTTTACCTGACTCAGGGCTTTTTTCAGGCCCGAGGCTCCCCGGCGGCCGGTGAAGTAGAGGGGGAGGTGCTTTCTTAGCTCCACCATGCCGTGGTCCCCCTTGGCGGCGAGCTCCAGCGCTCCGTGGCGGAGGATCCGCTTCTTCAATTCCTGCCCCTCCGGCGGGGCGAAATCTGTTCCGTTCAGGGCGGCCCGTATCTCGGAGAACACCCAGGGTCGGCCCAGGGCCCCCCGGCCGATCATGAGCCCGTCGCAGCCCGTCTCCTCCAGCATGCGGCAGGCGGAGGGCCCGTCCACCACGTCCCCGTTTCCCACCACGGGGATGGATACGGCATGCTTCACGGCCTCGATCTCGTTCCAGTCGGCGACGCCGCTGTACTGCTGCATGCGGGTCCGGGGATGTAGGGTCAAAAAGGACGCCCCCGCCGCCTCCGCCATCCGGGCGAAGTCCGCCGACACGATATGCCCCTCGTCCCAGCCGGAGCGGAACTTCACGCTGACGGGCAAAGTCGTGTGCTTTACCACCGCGGAGATCACCTTTTCCGCCAGAGGCAGGTCCAGCAGCAGGGCGCTGCCGTCCCCGTTCCCGGCGATCTTCCGGGCCGGGCAGCCGCAGTTGATGTCCAGGCAAAAGAGGTCGTCCCCCAGCTCCTCCGTGACCACCCGGGCCGCCACGCCCATGGAGATGGGGTCGCTGCCGAAGAGCTGCACCCCCAAGGGCCCCTCCTCGGGGCCGGGGCGGCACAGGAGCCGGGTCTTTTCGTTGGCGTGCAGGAGCCCCTTGGCGGAGATCATCTCCGTGAAGGCGAGATCGCAGCCCTCCTCCCGGCACAGACGCCGAAAGACCGCATCCGAATACCCGGCCATGGGGGCCAGGAGCAGAGGCGGCTGCTGAAAGAGTTCGTGGACGGTCATAGGAAGGGGGTGGGGGTGATGATGGAGAGCCGGGGCCCCGGCACCGGGGACTCCGTGGGCGTGGCCATAGGCAGCGGCGAGCGCTCCGGGTCCGGCGTGGGCAGAGGATCGATCTTGGGGTCCACCGTCAGGGTGGTGATGTTGCTGATGCGCCAGCTGCCGTTGACCTTGCTGACGCTCAGCCGGTAGCGGATGGGCGTCCAGGGCGGCGGATCGCTGTCCGGGTCCACGGCGTTGGAGTTGGCGGTGCCCACGATCCGGTCCGCCTGCTCCAGCACGTCCACGGACAGGTCGCATATAATTATAGGAAGTAACGGTGTAGGGCTGGTAGGTGGCGTCGTAGAGCCGCCCGTCGGAGGCGATGCAATCGCCTGTGAAGTAGCTGTCCAACTCCTCCCGGGGCCCGTCCTGCAGCACGCACTCGATCCGAAGGGCCATGCCCTCGTTCACCAGGATGTACAGGTTGGCGAGCCGGGCGCAGGACACGAAGGCCAGCACGCACAGCATCACGCCCAGGAAGATGAGGGCGATGGTGCGGGCGATGTATAGCGACGACCGGCTGAAGAAACGGAGCCGGTCCGCCTGCTTGCGCAGCTTTTTGATCTTCTGTGGCGATCTTTCCGACATAGCTCCTCCCAAACAGCCTCATCATAGCATAAAAAGCACGTATTTTCAATGAAAAGAATGTGTCAGGACTGTGTAAAAAAATATGAAAAATAATTTGAAAAAGGTATTGACAAAGAGAAGCCCCAGAGGTATACTGTCAAAGCTGTCGCGGGAAACGAGCGCGAGCGCGAGAGAAACGGGGCAGCGAAAGCACCTTGAAAACTATATAGCGAAACAACAAACAAGCCAAGTTGATTCTTAGTAATTGAGAGACAACAACGCGAAAAGCGAA
>CADAGW010000287.1 GCA_902787475.1 uncultured Eubacteriales bacterium | reverse complement strand
AGCCAGGCCTCGTAGGTGAGGCCGCTTCGGTATATGTCCCCGGCGGCGTCGCCCACATAGCGCACGTGCCAGGGCTCGAAGGCGTAGCCCGTCTCCCGCTCCCCCTCCCGGGTGTAGCGGATGAGGAAGCCGAACTCCCAGGCCCGGCGGCACAGCCAGGCGTAGGCCTCGGTGTCCGCGAAGGCCTCGGTCAGATTGCGGCTGTCCCGATCGAGCAGATCCATGGCCAGGCCGGTCTGGTGCTCGCTCTGGCCGGGCTGGGCGATGTATTTGCTGACGTATTCAAGGCTGGTCTGCTCCAGGCGGGATTTGTAGATGGCGCTCTGGGTGCCGTAGGAGCGGTAGCCGGACACGGCGTAGAGGGTGACGCCGTCCTCCTGGGCGGCGGTGAACAGGGCCTCCAGCGCCCCGGCGGCCTCGGAGGCCATCTGCTTGCGCTCGGGCAGCACCCCTTCGGCGAAGCGGACCCGCACCACCCGAAGGTCGGGGGGCACATAGTCGCTGGGGAGAGGGTGGGACTTGTTGACCAGGATCATGCTGTCGGTGGGGGGCATGGGCGTCACGCTCAGAAAGCCGGTGAGCAGGATCAGGCACGCCGCGCACAGCGGGAGAAGCAGCTTTCGCAATGGGATCACTCCAAGGAATGGGATGGGGCGGGATCAGGAAAACTCGATGGTACCGTGCTTCATGAGCTTTTGGATCCTCCGGCAGGCGGCCTCGTCCATCAGGCACACCAGTTCCACGCCGGAGGCGGTGTATTCCTCGCTCTCCACCACGCCGTCCCGGTGGATGGCGGCCAGGGCCGCGCCCTCGTCGTAGGGCACCAGCACCCGGGCCCGGCGGCGGAGGGCCGCCACCCGGCGGGCGATCTCGGCCTTGAGCTCGTCAAGGCCCGCGCCGGTGGAGGCGGATATGGCCACCGCGCCGGGGGCGTGGGGCCGGATGTCCAGCTTGTCGCACTTGTTGAGGGCCTCCAGGCGGGGCTTGCCCGCCGCGCCCAGGCTCTCCAGCACCTCGTCCACGGTGCGGCGCTGGGTCTCGTATTCGGGGGAGCTGGCGTCGGACACCACCACGATGAGATCGGCGGTGACCGCCTCCTCCAGGGTGGACTTAAAGGCCTCCACCAGCTCGTGGGGAAGCTTGCGGATAAAGCCCACGGTGTCTACCATGACGCAGGAGCGGTTTTCGGGCAGCTCCACCCGGCGGAGGACCGGATCCAATGTGGCAAAGAGCTTGTCCTCCACGTATACGTCGGAGCCGGAGAGGGCGTTGAGCAGGGTGGATTTCCCGGCGTTGGTGTAGCCCACCAGGGCCACCACCGTTTCCTGCTGCTTGTCCCGCCGCTGGCGGCGAAGCTCCCTCTGGCGGGTCAGATCCTTAAGGGCCGTTTCCAGCTCGTACACACGTCTCCTGGCGTGGCGGCGGTCGCTTTCCAGCTTGCTTTCGCCGGGGCCCCGGGTGCCGATGCCGCCGCCCAGACGGGACAGGGCGGTGCCCAGGCCCTGAAGCCGGGGCAGCTGGTATTTCAGCTGTGCCAGCTCCACCTGGAGCTTGCCCTCATAGGTGCGGGCCCGTTTGGCGAATATGTCCAGGATCAGGCCCGTCCGGTCTATGACCCGGACGCCCAGGGCCTCCTCCAGGTTGCGGTTCTGGGCGGCGGTCAGCTCGTCGTCGAATATGGCCAGGTCTATGGAGCTGGCCTGGCAGAGAAGGCCCAGCTCCGCCGCCTTGCCGGAGCCGATGACCGTGGCCGGGTCGGGGCGGAGCCGCTTTTGAAGCACCCGCTCCATGACCATGCCGCCGGCGGTGTCGGTGAGGGCGGCCAGCTCGTCAAGAGATTCCTCGCTCTCTATGCCCACCAGCAGTACCCGCTCGGCGGTCTCCTGGAAGCCGGCTTCCTTCACCGCCTTGTTGACCAGAGTCTCGGAGGTCTCGATCTCGTGGAGCCAGAGCTGCTGGGGGATGCGCCCGGGCTTGACGGGGCCCCGGACCCGGACGGAGAGCACGCCGTATTCCAGCTCTCCCAGAAACGCCGCGCAGATTCCGGTGGC
Organism: uncultured Eubacteriales bacterium; assembly: GCA_902787475.1. GTDB lineage: Bacteria > Bacillota > Clostridia > Christensenellales > Aristaeellaceae > RUG13279. The sequence continues at coordinate 1,332 of CADAGW010000287.1, read as the reverse complement.
CCTGTCGTCCGCCACGCCCACGGCGCACATGGCGTCGAAACGGAGCATGCGAAGGGCCTGTACGTCCACATCCGACAGGCGGCAGTCGCCGCCGGGATGGGTGTGTATGCAGCGGATGCCGGAGAGCCGGTCCGGGTTCCGGCGCAGGGAGCGTTCGGGCAGGGACACGGTGGCGGCGTCGCCTATGGCGATCTCAAGGACCGCGCCGTCCCGGCTGACATACACCATCATCTCCCGGCCCAGCTCCTGGGTGGCCCGGACGAGTATGGTGAGCATGGTCTCGGGCAGAAACTCGTCCCGGGGCAGCTCCATGTCGTAGAGGCGCTCAAGCCTTTCCAATAGGGAATTGCGGACGCCTTCAGTATTGCCTTTGATCATTGAGCGATTTCTCCGGCCTCCAGCTTGGCCTTATAGTCGGCGATGGCGGCGTGCAGGGCCTCTTCCGCCAGCACGGAGCAGTGGTATTTGACCGGGGGCAGGCCGCCCAGGGCCTCGGTGACCATCTTGTTGGTGATGGTCAGGGCCTCGTCGATGGTCTTGCCCTTCACCATCTCGGTGGCCTTGCTGCTGGTGGCGATGGCCGCGCCGCAGCCGAAAGTCTTGAACTTCACGTCCACGATCACGTTGTTTTCCACTTTGATGAATATCTTCATGATGTCGCCGCACTTGGCGTTGCCCACGGTGCCCACGCCGCTGGCGTCCTCGATCTCTCCCACGTTGCGGGGATTCATGAAATGATCCATGACCTGTTCGGTATACATATGATGCCTTCTTTCTGTATGGGGCTGTAGTATCAGGCGGTTTGATAGAGGATGGATCGGGGGTACGGATTGCTTCGTCGGTCTAAAAGACCCCCTCGCAATGACACAAAAACCGGTGTGTCATTGCCCGGAACGAAGCGGATGCGCGACCCCGCGCTCGAATCGGCGCTTTATGTCAGGCGGTAAACAGAGTTCCGTCCACCCGGGTGCCGTCTTTGAGGGCGTCGGGAGTGAGGGGAGACAGGGAGCGGAGCCGGCGCACGATCTCCACCAGCTTGTCTACGGCGTAGTCTACGTCCTCCAATGTGGTGTCGTCGCCCAGGGAGAAGCGGAGAGAGCCATGGGCGGTCTCGTGGGGCAGGCCGATGGCCAAGAGCACGTGGGAGGGGTCAAGGGACCCGGAGGTGCAGGCGGAACCGGAGGAGGCCGCCACGCCCACCAGATCCAGGCTTAACAGCAGGCTCTCGCCCTCGATGAAGCGGATGGACACGTTCATGTTGCCGGGGAGCCGGTCGGTGGGGTGGCCGTTTAAGCGGGACTCGGGGACCCGGGTGAGGATCTCGTGGATCAT
>CADAGW010000286.1 GCA_902787475.1 uncultured Eubacteriales bacterium | reverse complement strand
GATGTACTCCGCAGTGAAAACATCTCCCAGATGGACGCGGTGGCCGCCGTCACCAATATCGATGAAGAGAACGTTTTCATCTGTATGTATGCCAACATGATGGGGGTGCCTCAGGCTATCCCCAAGGTGAACCGTACCGAGTATTCCGCCGTATGTCAGAACTGCGGTATCAAGGCCATGGTCAGCGCCAAGGAGATCTGCGCCCACGAGATCACCCGCTACGTCCGGGCCATACAGAGCTCCAGCGGACAGAGCATGCTGTCCGTCTATAACCTGATGGACGGCACGGTGGAAGCGCTGGAGTTTGAGGTCACCGACGACGTGCCCCACCTGGGCGAGCGGCTGGCAGACTTGAAAACCAAATCCAACACGCTTCTTGCCTGCATCACCCGAAAAGGGAAGGTGATCTTCCCCGGCGGCAGCGACAGCCTGCAGAAAGGGGACATCGTGGTGGTGGTCACGTCCCGCAACCGCGTCATCGTTGAACTCAAGGACATTTTTGAGGATTGATCGGCCATGAACGTATCCATGATATGTCATATCCTGGGCATTGCCCTGGAGGTGGAAGCGGCGTTTATGACGCCCGCGCTGGGCATCTCCCTGTATAAAGGGGAGTGGGCGGCGGTAGCAAGCCTGGCCTTCACCATGGCGCTGTTGCTCCTGATCGGGGAGATCATGCGGCGTATACCCGTCAAGCGAACGGAATATTATGCCCGTGAGGGCTTCGTCACCGTAGGGCTTACCTGGCTGCTGCTGTCGCTGTTCGGTGCGCTACCTTTTTACATCAGCGGCTCCGTGCCGTCCTACATAGACTGTTTCTTTGAGATCGTATCCGGCTTTACCACCACCGGTGCCAGCATCATCCCGGCGGTGGAGGATCTGCCCATGGGCCTGCTGTACTGGCGCAGCTTCTCCAACTGGCTGGGAGGCATGGGCGTGCTGGTGTTCGTGCTGGCCATCACCTCCTCGGACAATTCCGGCGACGCCCTGCATCTGCTCCGGGCAGAATCTCCCGGCGTAAAGGTGGGAAAGCTGGTGCCCCGCATGCGCCGCAGCACCACCATCCTCTACGCCATCTATCTGGGTCTGTCGGTGATCATGTTCCTGCTTCTGGTGGTGGACATGCCGGCATTCGACGCGCTTACCGCCGTCTTTGCCACCGGCGGCACCGGCGGCTTCTCCGTGCGCAATATAGGCATGGCCGCCTACAGCCGCTATTCCCAGATCGTGATGACGGTGTTCATGCTGCTCTTCTCCGTGAACTTCACGGTGTATTATCTGCTGCTGATCCGCCGCTTCCGCAGCGCCCTGCACAACGAGGAGCTTTGCACCTTCGTGATCATCTACGCGGTCGTGGCTCTGGCCATCGCCGTGAACATCACCCCCATCTTCGGGAAGTTTACCGACGCGCTTCACCACTCCACTTTTACCGTGGCCTCCGTCATCAGCACCACGGGCTTCGCCATTTCGGATTTTGACGCATGGCCCTGGTTTTCCAAGATCCTCCTGGTACTGCTGATGTTCATGGGCGCCTGTGCCGGCTCCACCGGCGGCGGTGTCAAGGTGGTCCGGGTAATTCTGGCGTTCAAGATCATCCGCCGGGGCGTCCGCCGGGCCGTCCATCCCCAGCAGGTGCGCATGATCCACATGGACGGCGAAGTGATCGAGGACGAGACCGCCGACTCCGTAGCGGTGTTCCTGCTGCTGTACGTCCTTCTTTTTGTAGGAATACTGATTTTGCTGGCCTTTGAGGAGCTGGATTTCACCACGGTGTTCTCCGGCGCCGCCGCCTGCCTGAACAATATCGGCCCCGGCCTTGGAAAAGCGGGACCGATGCTGAACTATAACTGCTTCTCCCCCTTCGGCAAGGTGGTCCTCAGCTTCGCCATGCTTTTCGGACGGCTGGAGCTTTACCCCATGCTGATGCTTTTCATCCCCTCCGCGTGGAAAAAATAATACAATTTGTATGAGGACAATTTACCCAAGAACCGGTGATTTGCGGCAGAGAAAAACCATCTTTTTTGTAGAAAATCACATATCGAAAAAAGTAGAATTCATACAATTCGTGTGATACAATACCCCTTAAGCAAAAATGCAGCAAAGTATGACCCTTTGCTGTTGTTTTTAGTTAAGAAAAACGAGGTGGAAAGGATGTCATTGAAGCTCCTGAGCGGGGTACATATCCCGCACAGAAAAAACACAGCTGAAATGCCGCCCGTTCGTATGCCGCCACCCGCGACGGTCACCATCCCCCTGAGCATGAGCACTGGCCGTGCGGCCAACTGCGTCGTCAAGGTTGGTGACCATGTGGACGTGGGGCAGCTGATCGCGGAACCCGGCGGATACGTTTCGGCACCCGTGCACGCCAGCGTCTCCGGCACCGTAAAAAAGATCAATACCATGCTCATGTTCATGGGCGCTTCCTGCTCTGCAGTGGTTATTGAGTCCGACGGCGCCATGACTCCCTGGGCGGGGATCAAGCCCCCCGAGATCACCGACTACGACAGCTTCATCGCTGCCGTGCGCAACAGCGGTCTGGTGGGCCTCGGCGGCGCCACGTTCCCCACGTCCGTCAAGCTGGACGTGAAGGACACTTCCCGCATCAAGGAAGTCATCATCAACGGCGCGGAATGCGAAGGCTATCTCACCGGCGACAACCGTACCATGCTGGATCGTACCGACGACATCATGGAAGGCTGCGCGCTGCTGGAGAAGTGGCTGAACGTGAAAAAGATCATCATCGGTGTGGAGGACAACAAGCCCAAGGCCATTGCCAAGCTCACCGAGGTTTCCAAGGGCGATCCCTGCGTGGAAGTCCGCACTCTGCCCAGCCTGTATCCCCAGGGCGGTGAAAAAGTTCTGGTTTACCACACCGTGGGCCGCGTCATTCCCGAGGGCAAGCTGCCTCTGGATGTGGGCTGCGTGGTGATGAACGTCACCTCTCTCGCCGAGTTTGCCAAGTACTGCCGCACCGGCATGCCGCTGGTGGATCGCTGCGTCACCGTGGACGGCTCCGCCATCAAGGAACCCAAGAACGTCATCGCTCCCATCGGCACTGCCGCCCGTGAGGTCATCGCCTTTGCCGGCGGCTTCAAGGACGACAACGACGTTGGCAAGCTGGTCATGGGCGGCCCCATGATGGGCGTTGCCCAGTACGACCTGGAAGCGCCCGTAGCCAAGGGCACCGGCGCTCTGCTGGTGTTCAACCGCAAGGACGCCCGCCCCGCCGAGCCCACCGCCTGCATCAAGTGCGGCGGCTGCATCGATCACTGCCCCATGAGCCTGATGCCCATGGAGATCGAGCGGGCTTATGAAAACAAGGACGGCGCGCTGCTCAAGGCCCTGAAAGTCAATCTCTGCATGGAGTGCGGCTGCTGCGCCTTCCAGTGTCCGGCCAACCGGCCTCTGGTACAG
>CADAGW010000285.1 GCA_902787475.1 uncultured Eubacteriales bacterium | reverse complement strand
GGGACGGGACCAGTCCGCCGCCCCGGTGCCCAGAAACGTGAGCTTCATATCATGCCCTTCCTTCCGTAAATGTGAGCCCCAGGGAACGGGCGATGCCCCGGATGTGGTCGGCGGAGCGGTCGTACTGCGCCTCCGTCTGCATGTGCTCCAGCATCACGCATACGCCGTCCAGCCTGTCGGCTTCCTTAAGAAGCGTTCTGAAATCGAATATGCCTTCTCCCGGGTCGCACTCCTGTATGTGCAGCGTCAGCTTCTTTTCCACCCTGGAATCCTTGGCGTGTATGGAGTGGATGAGCCCCGGAAAAGAAGAAAGGTACTGCCGGGTGAAATCGCCGGAGTGATAGATTCTGTCCAGATTGTTCATCATGTTGGCCATGTCCACGTGCACGCCGAAATTGGGCCGGTTTACCGCCGTTATGAGCCTGCGGGTGTCCTCCACCCCGGTGGGATACATGCTGGGCATGGGCTCGTAGGAGAAAAAGGCCCGCCTGGCCCCGGATTCGTCTATGATCCGCTGGGCGTTCTTTACCACCATCCGGAAGGTCTCCTCCGTCAGGTTGTCCGGGTGGGGCGCGTCCCACACCTCGTCCCTTGATCCGGAAATATTGACGCAGCACAGCGCCCCCACCCGCTCGGCGGTCTGAAGCCGGGCGATGTCGTAGCGGATGTTGGCCTCCCGCTTGACCGGGTCGCTGTCCAACAGGTTGCACCAGCCGCCCACCTCGGCGATGACGAGACCGTGCCGCCTGGCGGCGCTGGCGTATGCCTTTTCCTCTTCCGGCGCCGCGTCGGCCCCCAGGGGCCAGTAGGCCGCGCCGAAGCCCTTTTCGATGTGCTTCAGCGCCCAGCTTTCGGCGTCGGTATATCCGAACACGTTGCCGCCCAGCCGCATCAGAACCGCCCCCCGATGGAGGAAAGGTACCGTATGCTCCTTTCCATGCAGTGGAGGGAGTCAGTATCCACGGCGTTGTCCTGCTCGATGAAGGCGTATTTGACGCCGATCTGATCGCACTTTTCCATGAGGCGGGGCCAGTTCATGTTGCCGTCGCCTATGGGAGCCATCATGGGCAGGGTATTGCCGCCCACCATCTCCTTGAAGTGCACCACGTCCATGCGGCCCGCCACCTTTTCGATCCAGTCCTCCGGGGACGCTCCGCCGGCCTGGAGCCAGAACAGATCCAGCTCGAACTGGAGGGCGGGGGAGCTGTTTTCCATCAATATCTCAAGACCCGTCAGGCCGTCAAACTTCTGAAGCTCGAAGGCGTGGTTGTGGTAGATAAAGTGAAGCCCCTGATCCGCCAGCTTTTCCGCGATGGCGCTGGCCTTTTTGGCGAATTCCACAAAGCCCTCCCGGCTGGCGCGGTACATATCCGGCATGGAGCCCACGCCCGGATAGCGGCAGGACCACAGTTTGTGGATGCGCACGATCTCATCCAGATTGTTCTCATAGTCCGGGAAGCCGAAATGGGTGGCTCCGCACTCCATGCCCGCCTCGCACAGGGCGTCCCGTATGGCCTCCGGGGCCACGGCCCGGGAAAAGCCGGACATCTGGCAGGTGTTGTAGCCCAGCTTCTTTACGTCCTTCAATACCTGGCGGATGCCCGCCTCGTCGGTCATACGGTCGCGCAGGGAGTACATCTGAGCGCCAATGGGATAGCTGGTCATGGTATCTCCTCCTTTTGTGGTCAGCGTATGTCCTGGTCCTGATATACGGCCCTGGGGCCGCCGATGAGCTTGGGCCGGGTGCGGGCGAAGGCCATGTGGGCCTGGCCCAGCTGGTCGATGGAGAGCCTGAGGGGTATGGCCACGTCCATAAGGTGCATGCCGATCATGGTGCCGCCGATATCCACTCCGCTGTCCGCGGCAATGCGCTCCACCACCACCGGGTCGTCCATCAGGCGGTACGCCGCCGTGGCGCAGGAGCCGCCCGCGTGGGGCTGGGGCACCACCCACACCTGATCGAGGCGGTACTTTTCGCACACGGCCCTTTCTGTCACCAACGCCCGGTTCAGGTGCTCACAGCACTGAAAGGCCACGTCGAAGCCGTGCTTTTTGGAAAGCGCGAGCATGGCCCCTGCCACCTCCCGGCCGTATTCGGGCACGGAGGCCTTGCCGATGTGCCCCCCGGCGATCTCGCTGGTGGAGCAGCCCACCACCATGAGGCGGACGGGGCGAAGATCATGTCGATTGAGAGAGAGCATTTCCTCCACGGCCTGTATGAGATTTTCGATCATTTATGTATCCTCCCGGTTGGTAAAGGCGTAGGCCGCGATGGACACGGCGATGGCCAGGTTCAGCGAATCCACCTCGCTGGTCTGGGGGATGCGCACCGGCGTGCCCATGCGGGCAAATTCCGGCGGCAGGCCCGAGGCCTCGTTGCCGAATATGAGCGTGGCGGGAAAGCGGGCGGCCTTCACCGCCCGGGGCAGGGGGGTGGAGCCGTCCAGCATGAAGGGATACAGGCTCCGCCTGGGAAAGGCGGAGGCGTATTCGTCGAAAGAATCGTACACCTTCACGTTCATGGCGTAGAAGGCCCCCATGGAGGCCCGCTGGCTGCGGGGGTCGAAGGGGTCGCAGCAGGGGCGGATCAGCGCCGCGTCGTGTATGCCGAAGCCCAAGAGGCTCCTTAGCGCCGTGCCCAGATTGCCCTGGTCGGATATGCGGTGGAGCACCGCGTGCACCGGGGCGGAGGCGGAGAGGGCGCTTTCGTATTTTTCAAACATCACCGCGCAGAAGCAGTTCTCCTTGCCGGACACCCGCTCAAGGGCCCGCTCGGCCATCTCCTCGCGGACGCCCAGGGAGGCGCACTTTTCCCTCAGAAGCGCCACGCCCTCGCTTTTGTCGCTTTCCGGACGAAGAAGCAGCCGCCGGGCGGCTTCGGGGCGGTATTCCAGGAGCTTTAGCGCCGGGAAGGCTCCCAGGGCGTAGGAATAGGGGAGTTTTTTGTTGTACGGTTCAAGCTTTGGCAACGCAGGCACACTCCTTTTTATTCCCTACCAGTATACACCCCTTTTTGTGACAATTCAATGGAAGAGGCAAAAAAATCTTGCATTCCGGTGCGCTATGAAGTACAATACGTTTCGAGGTGTTGCGTATGAAGCTGGTTATGCTGGGCTGCAAGGTGTTTTCCCGGGAGCTGTACGCCCTGTGCGCCAAGAGCCCCAATATCGTGGAGATCCGCTGGATGAAGGCGGCTCTGCACAAAAATCCCCAGGCCGACCTGCGGCCCGCCCTGCAGAGGGCCATAGACGAGGTGGAGGCGGGGGACGTGAAGTTCGACGCCATTTTGCTGGGCTTTGGCCTGTGCTCCATGGGCATCGTGGGCCTGCACAGCCGGAAGTATCCCCTGGTGGTGCCCCGGGCCCACGACTGCGTGACGATGCTGCTGGGTTCAAGGGAAAAGTATCAGGAGCT
>CADAGW010000284.1 GCA_902787475.1 uncultured Eubacteriales bacterium | reverse complement strand
AGGCTCTGCAGGTCTACACCGATCTGTATGCTGCCTGCGGAAGCCCGGAGATGGTGTATTACACCTATCTGCCTGCCGAGCATCCTGAGTATACTGGTACTCTGTTTCCGACATGCACTACCTGGTTTCGCACATTGAAGACCTCTCCGCAGAAAGCGACAAGGCATTCATTGCCCTTGCCGCGCTCCATCCCCTGCGGCTGGAGGAAGTACTGGGGCTTCAGTGGCAGGATATAGATTTCCGAACCCATACAATCTATATCCGAAGGGCAGTCACGCACCCCAACAGGAACCTGGGACTGGTGGGTGAGCCCAAGACAGAGGCAAGCAAACGGCCCATAGCCATGGTGCGGCAGATTGAGAAGTATCTGTCCCCTGGGTCCCCGAACCAGTTTGTGCTGGGCGGCGACAAGCCTTTGAGCTACACCCAAGTCCGCAGAATGTGCGAGAGAATCCAGCGGGAAATTCATTTTCCTCAATCAGTGACGCCAAGAAGGTTCCGCACGACAGTCCTGACTGACATATATGACGCGACCAAAGACATAAAGAGTGCCCAGGCCGCGGCGGGCCATACCACCGCCGCAATGACGCTGAAGTATTATGTCAAAGGCCGTGACACAGGCCAGGACACGGCGGCTCCCATTGCCAAAGCCTATGGGCTGGATTGAATTTGAAAGCGGTCAAAATTGTCATATGAAAAAAGGATTTTTCAGGCAATCTGAAAGCCCAGGAATTGACGATTCCGTTGACAAAACGGCTGTTTTCACGATATGAGGTCATAATTCTGGATTCTGTTACCACAATTCCTGCGCATTCACCCCAAAACCATAAAAAACCAGCCACAAAGTGACTGGTTTATGGAGCTGATGACCAGATTCGAACTGGTGACCTCATCCTTACCAAGGATGCGCTCTACCTGCTGAGCTACATCAGCGCGTTCAGGCTTGCCGCCGGAACGAAAAATATAATACACCATTTCCGGGCAAAAGTCAATGCTTCCGGCAGGATTTAACAAATTTTTCTCTTATACCCGTAATCTCCCTCCTTCCCGGGCATACTTCCGGCATGGAGGTGATCCCGTGTTTCCTTTTTCCGCCGTCCGCCGGGCTGTTTTGCTGGTCTCAAAGGCCCTCTCCCGCCACTCCTTCGCCGCGGCCCTCGTCCTTGCCTGCGCTTTGGTGGGGCTGAGCCTGTTCGCCCGTGCCCGCCGCACGGCTCCGTCCGCCGCCGCGCCAGCAGGCTCTGCCCCCGCGGTCACCCACACAGAAGGGCTTCTGTCTGTTCCGGCCCAGGCGGCGGAAACCATACTCGTCCCACCGCTAAACGATTATACCGTCGTGGGCCCCTTTTCGCCCCTGGCGCCGGTGTGGTGGGATGACCTGGGCCATTACGCCGTCCACACCGGGCTGGACCTCTCCGCCGGGGCCTCCGCCCCGGTATTCGCCCCGGCCTCCGGTGAGGTCCTGCGGGTGTACCGGGACGCCCTCATGGGCTGGACGGCGGAGCTTTCCGCCAATCTGAACGGGCACGCCCTCCTGATCCGCCTGAGCGGCCTGGCCCCCTCTCCCCTGCCCCGGGCGGGACAGCGGGTCCGGGCGGGAGAGGCGCTGGGCCAGCTGGGAGAGGCGCCCGCCGAGGCCTGCCTTGGCGCGCATTTGCACCTTGAAACAATACAGGACGGCGAAACCATCGATCCCGCCGCCCTGCTGCCCTGACTTATTCGGTATACCGGTACGCGAACCGCCCGTCCGGCGCGGTGTCCCCGTAGGTGTAAAACTCCAGATGATACTCGTCCTCGCCCAGGGGGATGTTGTCGCACCACTTAAAGTCGAATGTGGTCCTGCCTCCGCCCAGGCCCAGCGCCATGGCGCTGACCCGCACCATCATCTGATTTCCTTCCCGGCGGGTGAGGGCCTCGCCCAGGTCGGTCTTTCCAAATCCCCCGTCCAGGGCGTACAGCCTGCCCCCGGACACCAGGTGGGTAAAGCCGTCCCAGCCCCCTTCGCCGGTCCGGATCAGCAGCTCCATGCAGTGCTCCCCGTCCGCGATGTCCTCCGCCGTGCGGGCGTAGAAATACACGTATTCCTCGTCCCGGCACGCCTTCATCACCGCGAAGTCGTTGCGCCCGTAGTCGGCGGTGTAATGGATCAGACTGCCGAACCCGGGGTGATCCCGCTTCTCCACGTCCCCGATGTCGTCCAGATACTCCGGCCCCACGTCCGCCCACTGGTCAAAGGAGCCGTCCATGTCGATGGTCCTTCTCCCCGTGGACGCGGGCACGGGCCTCGCGCCCTTAAAGCGGCGGCTCTGGGCGATCATGCGCATATAGGCCGTATCCCCGATGGGCCCCCTGGAGGGCTCCAGATCCCGGGAAAACTCGGTGTTGAACTGATCCACCATCACGTTAGCGGCGCTGTAATGGATGAACCTGGGCCCTCTGCCCACCACCCATTCGTTCCACCCGGTGATGAACACCACCTTGGGATCCAGCTCGAAGGCCCGCTCCCACTGCTCGTCGAAGTTGGCGCACAGCCAGGGCCGGTATTCCTCCGGGAAGGTATTCTTCGAGAACGACCGGCCCCGGGCGATATACCTCCCGTTTTCGTCCTTCTGACTCATACAGCCCAGCGTCCACTCTCCGTCCATCAGCACGGCGTTCTGGCTGGCGGACACGGGCACCTCCTCCACGCTGTCCGGATGGCTGGCTGAGTAGAACCCGTGCTGGGGATGGATCTCGCACCAGGCCCACTGATCCGGCCCCTGAGGCCCGTAGAAATAATCGGGCATGGGCCTGCGGAAGGTGAAAAACTCCCGGATCTCCTCGTCCTCGTCGGTCAGCTTAGCCGGATCGTAGAGCACCAGGGGCTTGCCCTCCCACTGGAACCACAGATCCCGGTACAGCCCCTTGGAATACACGTCCTTGAAGGCCTGCCGTATGGCCACCGGCCCCTTCCAGAAGTTGAACAAAAAGGCCACCTGGGGCGTCCTTCTGCCCTGCCTGCGCAGCCTGTCGAACACCCGGAATATGGTCATGAAGGTCTCATAGAAATACGCCTTGGTCACCCCGTCCCTGGGATCCACAAACACGTTGGACGTGTCGTAGATCATCACGTCCACGCCCGTCTCGGTGAGCATCTGGGCGTGCTTGGCGATCACGTACTCGTCCTCCGGCGAATAATAGCCGAACAGGGACTCGCCCCAGTGATAGGTCTCCCCGTAGGGTCCGTCCCAGGGCGGGCTGTCGGGCGTGTCCATGGCGTCGGGGTACCTGAGCAGAGTCTTCGATATGTCGTGCACCTTCTGGGTGCGGGGCTTCCCTCCCCTCTCTTCGGCGTTCAGGCCGAAGGAGATGAAATAGAACATGGCGATGTACTTGTCCTTCTTCGGCGCGCCCACGTCCTGGGCCATGGGCAGGC
>CADAGW010000283.1 GCA_902787475.1 uncultured Eubacteriales bacterium | reverse complement strand
GCCGTAACCGATGGCGGTGTGGCAGACGATCAGGTTGGGCTTGTCGCTGCCCTTGGCCAGGCGGATGGCGGCGGCCACGTTGCCGAAGCAGTTGCCGTCGGCCACGTCGATCACGTTCCAGCCATAGGCCCGGAAGCGGGCGGGCACGTCCTCGCGGAAGGCGATGTCGGTGTTGCCCTCGATGGAGATCTCGTTGTCGTCGTACAGGGCGATGAGCTTATTGAGCTTGAGGGTGCCGGCCAGGGAGCAGGCCTCGTGAGAGATGCCCTCCATCATGCAGCCGTCGCCCAGGATCACGTAGGTGTTGTGATCCACCACCGGGAAGCCTTCCCGGTTGAAGTGGTTGGCCAGATAGGTCTCGGCCAGCGCCATGACCACGCCATTGGCGATGCCCTGGCCCAGGGGGCCGGTGGTGGTCTCTACGCCCGCGGTGTGGCCGTACTCGGGATGGCCGGGGGTCTTGGAGCCGAACTGACGGAAGTTTTTGATCTCATCCATGCTCAGGCCATAGCCAAAGAGGTGCAGCAGGCTGTACTCCAGCATGGAGCCGTGGCCGGAAGAGAGGACAAAACGATCCCGGTCTTCCCACTTGGGGTCGGCGGGGTTATGCTTCATGTGCTTGCCCCACACGGCGTAGGCCATGGCGGCCGCGCCCATGGGCATGCCGGGATGGCCGGAATTGGCCTTCTGTACGGCCTCCGCGCTGATGACGCGGATGGCGTTTACGACCAGCTGATCCACATTGCCAGTGCATTTGCAATCCATAATCGTTCTCCTTCTTTCTGTGTATGTGGGTTTTATTCCTCAATGGCGGCCTTGAGAGGCGCCAGGTCGAGCGAGGTGCTGCCCTCCAGCAGGGCGTAGAGGGAACGGAGCATATCCTTGACGCCGCCCTCCACGTCGCTTTCGGCGTTCAGGGGCATCACGGGATCGTGGACGGACAGGCGCAGAAGCAGCCAGCCGTTGTTCACACCGTCCTTCAGGTCGAAGGAAATGCGCACGCCCTCCCGGTTGTCGGGAGCCAGGTGCCAGGAGGGATCGTTGAGGGTGTTGGAGAGAAGGGTCTCGATGACCGCCTGGCCCGCCTTCTTGAAGTCGGGATCCAGTATGTTCATGCGGATCTCGCAGCTCTCCACGGGCTCCTGGAGCTCGTCGATGAGGGAGGAAAGGGTCAGGCCGTCCCGCTTGCGCTTCATGGCCTCGCAGATGAGCCGGGTGACCAGGTACATGCCGTCGTCCAGGAAGTAGTGCTCCCGCATCGCCGCGTGGCCGCTGGTCTCGATGGCCAGGGGGCAGTCGATGCCCTCTTCGTTTAAGCGGATGGCTTCGTCGATGACGTTTTTGTAGCCCCGCTTGAAGCGGTAGTGGGTGCCGTTCCACTCGGAGATGAACTTGGCCAGGCCCGAGGAGGTGACGGAGTCCGTGACGATGGTGGAGCCGGAATGCTCGGTGAGCAGGATCGCGGAGATCAGGGCGATGAGCCGGTTGCGGTTGATGGCCTTGCCGTTCTGGTCCACGATGGCGGCCCGGTCGCAGTCGGTGTCGAAGATCACGCCCAGGTCGGCCCCGGATTCCACCACTGCCCGGGAGATGGCCGCCATGGCGTCCTTGTCCTCGGGGTTGGGGATGTGGTTGGGGAAGTTGCCGTCGGGATCCAGATACTGGGAGCCGGTCACGTCCGCGCCAAGGCTCTCCAGGAACCGGGCGTAGAAGCCGCCGGCGCCGTTGCCCGCGTCCACGGCCACGTGAAGGCCCAGCAGGGGGAACTTGCTGTCGTCCTCCAGCCGCTCCCGGATCATGCTGCCCAGGCGGCGCTGGTAGATGGAGAGGAAGTCCACGGGCTTCACCAGCCGCTGGGGCACGGTGACGCCGATGGCGGTGGTGAGGATGTCGGTGATGTCCCGGCCCTCCAGGCCGCCGTCCCGGGTGATCAGCTTGAAACCGTTTTTATACCAGGGGTGATGGGAGGCGGTGATCATCACCGCGCCGTCCGCGTTGGTCTCCGGCTCCACGGTGGTCATGAACATGGCCGGGGTGGTGCACATGCCGCAGTCCAGCACGTCGCAGTCCGCGGCGGTGAGGCCCTTGATGATGCCCTTGGCCAGCTCCGGGCCGGAGACGCGGCTGTCGCGGCCCACGGCGATGACCAGCTTGTCGGTGGTGGTGTTCTCCTTCTTGGCCAGCCACTGGGCGAAGGTGTAGCCCACGCACTCGGCCAGCTCCACGGTGAGAGCGGCCTCCGCGCCGGGCCGGGACACGGCGTCGCCCCGGATGTCGGACCCGCTCTTGAGTTTCAACCAATCGCTTCGCATACAAAACCCTCGATTCTTTCTATTTTTGACTCTGGCACGGGCCAGATCAAGGTATGTCGTGTTTCGTGATTTGTCCAGGTTTATCGGCGCTGCTTGTCCAGCCGGGTCTGGTTGATGGCCTCCGCCTCTCCCGGGGGCAGGGGCTTTTCGCCGCCCATCAGCCGGGCGCGGAACAATACCTCGGCGATGCTTTCGATACTCTCCAGCCGCCAGGCGGCGTCCATGGCGGTGGGCCCGCAGGCGACCAGGCCGTGGTTTTCAAGGAGGAAGCAGTCGTAGTCCCGGAGGATGTCCGGTATGCCGTCGCAGACGCTCCAGGTGGAGGGCCGCCCGTATCGGGCGACGGGCACCCGGCCGAAGAGCACGATCAGCTCCGGGTAGCCGCGGGTCTCAATGGCCTCTCCACGCAGGGCGAAGGAGGTGGCCGCAGGGGGATGGGCGTGGCAGACGCTCATCAGATCCGGCCGGGCACGGTATACCGTCAGGTGGACCTTGAGCTCTGAGGAGGCCACCCGGCCCGGCTTGGCGGACACGGTGCCGCCGCTGGCGATGTCCACCTCCACCAGGTCGTCCTCGGTCAGCTCACCCTTGCACACCTGGGAGGGGGTGATCAGCAGGCGGCCCCCCACCCGCAGGGAGACGTTGCCCTCGAAGGCGTTGACCATGCGCCGGTCGTAGAGGAAACGGGCGGCGCGAAGGACCTCTCCTCTTTCATTCATGGTCGGTTTCCTCCTCGGACGGGGCGTGGCGCTTAAAGCAGGTAAAGATACGGAGATAGGCGACAAAGAGGGCCACACATCCCAGGGGCACCCCGATGAGGGTGAACCAGCCCGCCGCCTTGGCGCTGAAGAGTCCTATGACGGCGCTGACCAGAAAGATGCCGCTGAAGCAGAGCCACATGATGCCGTTGGCCCGGTTGTAGGCGGGGACGTCAATGATCTCTTCCGATTTGACCTCCATGAAGGACAAAAGCCGGGCGGGCTCGCCGCCGCGCCAGGCCATAACGCTCCAGGCCACGAATATGGCGGCGCACACGCCCATACACAACAGCCACAGGCCGGCGTTTTCATTCATGTGACTTCGTCCTCCTCGGGGGTCAGGGAGCGGATGTAGCGGTACATGGGGGCGCACTTTTCAAAGTCG
>CADAGW010000282.1 GCA_902787475.1 uncultured Eubacteriales bacterium | reverse complement strand
GTATTGGCCGGGTCGGAGGGCATGGCGGGAGCCGCGGCCATGTGCGCCAAAGCGGCCCTGCGGGGCGGCGCGGGACTTGTGACTGTGGCCTGCCCCCGGGCCTGCGTGCCGCCGGTGCAGGCCATCGTGCCCGAGGCCATGTGCGTGCCGGAGGAGGAGATACGGGACTGGCAGGCGGTATTCAGGGGCAAGACGGCGGTGGCGGCGGGGCCGGGATACCGGGGCGGAGCGGAGGACATCGAGGCGGTGTTAAGAAGCGGTCTTCCCGCCGTGCTGGACGCCGGGGCGCTGGGGATCCTGGCCAGGGAAGAGGAGCTTCGCTCCCTCCTCTCCCCCATCCACGTGATCACGCCCCATCCCGGGGAGGCAAAGCGCCTCATTCCAGGCCTGCCGGAGGATCCTTTGGAGGCGGCGAGGGCCCTCGCGCGGCTTGGGGCCGTGGCGGTGTACAAGGGCCACTCCACCGTGATCGCCGGGAAGGGCGTGGCGGTGAGCCGGTCCGGGTGCCCGGGCATGGCCAAGGGAGGCAGCGGCGACGCCCTGACGGGACTGATCGGCGCGCTGCTGTGCCAGGGATTGGACCCGGAGACCGCGGCCCGGTGCGCGGACGAGGCGCACGGGCTGGCGGGCGAGGCGGCCCAGGCACAATGGGGCGACGTGTCCATGACCGCCATGGATCTGATCGGCCACGTGCCGGATGCCATACGGCGGATAAGAGAGGGGTGACAGGCCCGGCCCAGGGCGCATAGTATGCCGCAGGCGGCATGCGGAGCGTGATGGGAGATGATCTTGCGGGGCGATCTGTTTACGGCGGATCTTGACCCGGTGACGGGCAGCGAGCAGGGCGGCGTGAGACCGGTGGTGGTGGTGCAGAACGACGCGGGGAACCGGTACAGCCCCACCGTGATCGTGCTGGCGCTGACCTCCCAGATGGGAAAGCCCCGACTGCCCACCCACGTGGCGGTGAAGGGGCAGGGCCTGAGGCGCGAGAGCGTGGTGCTGGCCGAGCAGATCCGCACACTGGACAAGCGAAGGCTCAAGGAGAAGATCGGGCGGCTGGAGGGAGCCGCCATGGCCCAGGTGGACAGGGCGCTTCGCGCCTCGCTGGGACTGAAGACGGAAACGGAGGCATGAAAAACGAAACGGTATCATGTATTTGGATTTAAGCTCGAACCCATCACATTCACCCGGCAGGACGGGGTGCAGTACGTCCAGATCCTGCTGGGGCTTCTTTGTTGCACGCTGGCGTACCGGAGCATGCTGATCCCGGCCCAAATCGCGCCGGGCGGCTTTACCGGCGCGGCCCAGCTGATGCAGCATCTCGTGGGGGTGCCGGTGGGCATCACCACGCTGGCCATGAACGTGCCGCTGTTCATCGTGAGCGCCCGGTCGCTGGGACTGAGGTTTGGACTTCGGTCCCTGATCGCCATGGCGGCGCTGTCGCTGATGATCGACTATCTGCCCATACCGCCGCTTCTGGACATGGAAGCGGACGAGAGCCTGCTTTTGTCCGCCGTGTTCGGCGGGCTGATGGGCGGCGCGGGATTCGGGCTCATCATTCGGGGCAACGCCACCACGGGCGGGTCGGACATGCTGGGAAAGCTGGTGACCCGGCGGTTCTCGTTTATATCCGTGGGCGCGGTGATGTTCGCCGTGGACGCGGTGGTCATACTGGCCTCGGCATTCGTATTCGGCGCGGCGTCTGCCCTGATGGCCCTGATCAGCGACTACCTGATGAGCTACATGATCGACATGATGGTGGACGGATTGAACTCCGCCCGGGCCTATTTCGTCATATCGGACAAGGCGGACGAGATCGCAGAGTACGTGATGCGGCATTTGGACCGGGGGTGCACCAACCTCCACGGGGAGGGCATGTATTCCCGGCAGAGCAAAAACGTGCTTCTGTGCGTGCTCAACCGCACCGAGGGGATACAGCTTCGCACCGCCGTGGCCCGGGTGGACTCCAGGGCCTTCGTGTTCTCCGCCAAGGTGCACGAGGTGCTGGGCGAGGGGTTCCGGCCCCATACGCCGCCCAAACGGAGGAGTGAATAGGCGCTTTGCCTACGAATTAACTTCTTTTTCTCACACAGCGCCCCCCTATCCGCTTGCAAGAGCGGCGCAGAATTGTTATAATGTACGGTACGGTTGCCACAAAAGCGAGATGGGAGTCTGGTCATGAAGGGCCGTAAGGTAACAGGCAGATTCTTTATATTTTTGATGATCCTGGTGGTCGTGATCTTTCTGATCGTGTACCAGCTGCTGCCCTCGGGCCCCAAGGAGGGCCTGGTGGTGTCCGGCTCCACCAGTCAGGCGTATCGGGTGCAGGCGGTGATCCTGCGGGACGAGATCGCCGGGGTTTATTCCGCCGCGTACAGCAGCAAGGAAATGACCAGGCTGGAGAGCGTGCGCCAGGACATACGGGCGTATCACTCGACGATACTGGCCAACATCGTGGACAGCCAGCTGGATCTCCTTGATACCTCCGTGGAGCAGAGGGCGCTGGAGCTGAAGTCCCTGATGAACGGGTCGGCGGCGGGGTCGCTGATCAACGCCGAGAGGCAGCTGTCCCAGGCCATGCAGGCCAGGCAGGAGTACCTCAGGCAAAACCGACGGGAGGATTCCAAGCTCAATACCCTTTATGAGGACGAGGAAAAGCGCAAGACCTCCATATCGTCCTGGCGGACCACCTCCACGGCAGCCACGGCGGGCACGGTGAGCTTTTATCTGGACGGGTGGGAGTCCCTGCTGTCGGTGGACAACCTGTCGGGCATTACCGTGAGCGACGTGAGAAGGGTCCTCTCCGGTGCCACCCCCGACGCCTCCAGCCGGCTGACCATGCCCATATACCGGATCGTGTCCGACGGGGCGTGGTACGTGCTGGCCATCGTGGACGAGAGCAGGTTTTCCGCCACCACCGGGCAGGAGTTCCGCTTCCAGCTGGAAGGGTTCGACGACGTGATCTACACCGGATCCGTGTCGGCCAAGCAGACCAGCGGCAGCGACACCCTGATCGTCATCGAGATCACCGACCCCATCGGGCCGCTGATCTACCAGAGGTCCGGATGGATCACCATAGGCACCGACATGGAGGGGCTGTATGTGCCCAGCGGCGCGCTGATCTATGAAAACGGGCAGAGCGGCGTGATGCGCATCGATAACGACGGGTTTGCCACCTTCGTGCCCGTGCAGGTGCTCTCATCGGACGACAACGGCGTATTGGTGCAGAGCGTAGTGACCGGGGCCCTTCTCTCGGGCAACCGGGTGCTGGTATATTGACAGGAGATCGTATGGAAAACGACGTGGCGGCAAGGACCCGGGCGCTGTGGGACCGGCTCAACGAGGCCTCGGGAAAATACGGCGGGGTGGAACTGTGCGCGGTGACCAAGACGGTGAGCGCGGAGCGGATCAACCCCGTGTATGACGCGGGGGTCAGGATCATCGGCGAAAACCGGGTGCAGGAGCTGATGGACAAGCTGCCGGGCCTAAGGAGCGATTTTAAGATCCACGTGATCGGGCGGCTCCAGACCAATAAGGTCAAGTACATTGCCGACAAGGCGGACATGATCCAGTCGCTGGACCGGATGGCGCTGGCGGAGGAGATATCGAAGCGCTGCGTTCAAAGGCCCATGCCGGTGCTGGTGGAGGTCAATATCGGTGAGGAGCCCCAGAAGGGCGGCGTGATGCCGGGGGAGCTGGTCTCCTTCATTACGGAGGCGGCGCGTCTGCCGGGTCTGAAGATCGAAGGACTTATGACCGTGGCCCCGGCGGCGGACGACCCGGAGGACGTGAGGCCGTATTTCCGGCAGATGCGGACGTGGTTTGAGCGGCTCCGGGATATGGACATAGATAACGTTTCGATGAAGACATTGTCCATGGGCATGAGCGGGGACTGCCTGGTGGCCTGCCAGGAGGGCGCCACCATGGTGCGCATAGGCTCCGCCCTGTTCGGACACAGATAAAGGTCACTACACATAGGAGGCAGTATCGATGGCTCAGAAAACCAAAACCAAGGGCAAGGGCTTCAGCCGTTTTCTGGATTTCATAGGTCTTGTGGATTCCGACGAAGACGACGTGTTCGAGGAGGACGAAGCGCCGAAGTCCCGTTCCGAAAGCCGTTCATCCCGCTCCGAGTCCCGGCGCAGCGTCGAGTCGGACCGTGGACGCGCCTCCGAGCGCTCCGCCCGGTCCTCCTCCCGCTCCTTCGACAGGGATCCTGTGGACGAGGGCTATTCCTCTACCCGCACCGGCCGTTCCACCCGCGCCCAGAGCCGGGTGAACGACGACGACGAGTACTGGCGGGGCAGCTGGTCCACCCGGGAGAGCCGGGAGGAGAGGAGCGGCTTCAGAGACAGCGGACGGGAAAGCGCCAGAGAGCCCGTCCGGGAGTCGAGCCGGGAGTCCGAAGCCTCCTCGAGGCACCAGACGGTCATATTCCACCTGCGCCGGTTTGAGGACTGCCGGGACGTGATATTGGCCCTGCTGGACCGAAAGAGCGTGCTGCTCAACCTGGATCCTTTGGACGAGGCCACGGCCCAGCGGGTCATCGACGCCATGGGCGGCGCGGCCTTTGCCCTGGGGGCCCTCATATCCAAGGCCAGCGAGAAGAACTATCTGATCACGCCCAACAACGTGACCGTGGCCAACGGCAACGTGGAGCCCCGCAGGAAGGCCGAGCGGTATCTGTAAACATGCGCCCACGGGCAGGAGGGAGGCGGGGACATGAGCTATCCGGTGCTCATACAGACGGTGCGGGGGATCCATTATTTCCTGTATATACTGGAGATCGCGCTGTTTCTGTACGTGATCATGAGCTGGATCGTGAGACCCTACAACCGGTTTTACGTGTTTCTGCGGAACCTGGTCAGTCCCCTTCTGGCCCCCTTCCGGCCCCTGAGCCGCAAGCTCATCGAGCGGGGGTTCATGGTGGATCTGTCGGTGCTCTTCGCCCTGATCGCCCTGCGGCTTCTCGACAGTCTTTTGCCCAGGCTTTTGTTCCGCCTGTTTGGGTATTGATATGGAAAAGGACAGACTAAATGACCTGGCCCGCCGCGCCGCCGCGTCTGGCCAGGTTTGCTTTACCCCTTTCTTGGATCCCGCCGAGTGCGAGGAGGCGGAGGCCGCTGCCAAACGGGCCGGGGCCAGGACGGCGTTTTGGGGCGGATACGCCGACGCGGAGAGGCGGGTGTGCGCCTTTTACGACTGGGAGGAACCGGAGGAGTACCCCATAGCCTGCCTTGAGATCGGCTGGAACCAGAAATTCGACAAGGCGCCCGCCCACAGGGATCTCTTGGGAGCGCTGATGGGGCTTGGGTTTGAGCGGGACCGGGCCGGGGACATCGTATTGGGCAGGGACAGGGCCTGGGTTTTTGCCTCCCCGGAGCTGGCGCCGTATATACAGGCCAACCTGACCGAGGCCGGGCGGGCGCATTTGAAAATATCCCCGGTGGCCCCGGAGGACATCGCCATCGAGCCGGAGGGCACAAGCATCCGGGAAACGGTGTCCTCTCTCCGCCTTGACGCCATCATGGCGGCGGGGTGGGACCTGAGCCGTTCCCAGGCCAGCGAGGTGATCCGCTCCGGGCGGGTGCGGGTCAATTTCCGGCTCTGCGAAAAGCCGGACCGGGAGATGGCGGAGGGGGATCTGATCTCCGCCCGGGGATTGGGCAGACTGCGGTTTGAAAGGGACGAGGGAGCCACCCGGAAGGGGCGGCTGGCGGTGAGGCTGAGCCGCTACTGAGGGCCCTTTTCCAATTATATGCACGTAAAAATCAGAAGAAACATATTTACGAATCGGCCCGGGCGTGTTAT
>CADAGW010000281.1 GCA_902787475.1 uncultured Eubacteriales bacterium | reverse complement strand
CTGCAGCTGGACGAGGGGAAGAGCGCCCGCTACACCGTGCGCTTTGTCACCTCCCCCGCCGCTCCCGTATTGTCCGCCCGGTCCCTGGGCGGCGCCAGGCTCATGGCCGCCTGCGGCGAGTGGGAGAAGCAGATCGACATCCCGGGCGGCGCGGACTTTACGGACTACACTCTCCCCGCCATGGTGCCCGGCGACGAGGCCTCCGTCCGCCTCACCGCGGTGAAGGGCGCCGTCCAGATCGGGGAGATCCGCTTTCCGGAATGAACCGAAACGGCTGAATCTCAGGGATAGGATCGCTTCGACGCTTTGTTTCCCTCCATGACACGGGCAGGATTTCAAGCCCCGTTTCTGTCATGGCGGCGAAGCCGCAAGGCCGACGAAGCGCTCCTGCGCTCCAGCCAGTCGCTTCCAATCTGAGCCGCATCCGGCGCATAACCGCATAAATGAATACCGGTCAGGGCCTGCTTTTCGCCGACGGCGGAAGGCGGGCCCTGCTGTTTGTCTACGGAAAGAAGTCATCATGTCCGAATAATTGATTAACGAAAAATCGTCGATTTCTTCGTATGCTATTGACTTTCCGCCCCAAAGATGGTACAATACATCCCATCAGGCGGAAGCCTGAAATATCAAATGGGGGTAATGTTATGAAAAGGTTAGTTTCTCTGCTTGTGACCTTACTGCTCATCGTGGGAATGCTGGGTGGAGCCGCCCTGGCCGAGGAAGCCAAGTGGGATACCACCAAGCAGGACGAGATCGTACTGTCCGTCATGAACAACTACTATACCAAGGGCTGGTACACCATGGCCGAAAAGTACATGGCGCTCCATCCCGAGACCACCGTCACCATCGACGTCATCGCCAACAACGACGCACTGAGCCAGAAGTTCACCACCTGGTTCGCTTCCGACGATCTGTCTGACGCGTCCGACATCACCCACATCAACTTCGCCGGCCCCGTGGGCGGCGTGAACCTGCTGCTGGAACGCGGTCAGGCCTTCGACTTCTCCACCATTCTGGAGGACATCAATCCCTACACCGGCGAGGCCGTGAATGCCTACTTTGAGCCCGCCGACGTGGCTTCCTACACCACCCCCGACGGCATTTACGCCCTGCCCTTCGACCATGTGGGCGTGGCCGTGATCGTGAACACCGACATGCTGGCCGAGTATGGCCTGGAAGTGCCCCAGACCATGGAGCAGTGGGTCGCCGCCTGCGCCGCGCTGAAGGAAGCGGGCATCGACACCCCCATACTGGCCACCGCTGAGGCCAGCTGGTTCCTGGCCGTGCTGGGCGACGCCGCCTTCCGCGACGAGCTGGGCAAGCTGATCTACGTGCCCGGCGACGGCGGCTACGACGAGGCCACCATGCCCGCCAACGCCACCTACGCCTATGATCCCGACGATCTGGGCTGCGACCGCGACGTGGTCATCAGCGGCGAGCGCATGGCCATCTACCAGAACGACACCCAGTTCGACACCGCCCGCGGCCGGTCCATGTGGGCTGAGTATGCCAAGATCGCTCCCTACTTCAACGACAACTTCCTGGACAGCTCCTCCACCGAAGTGCTGACCAGCTTCGAGATCGGCGAGGGCGCGTTCCTGGTGTCCGGCTCCTGGAACGTGGGCGTGCTCAACAGCGACATGATCGACATGGGCGACGACGCCTTCAACTGGATCACCATCCCCTTCCCCCGGTATGAGACCAAGCCCGAAGGCTGGGCCAGCGGCGAGCTGCGCTCCCTGTACGGAATGGGCAACACCATGGGCATCATCATCACCGGCGACGAGGATCACACCGCCCGCGTGGTGGACTTCTTCGAGTTCGTGTACACTCCCGAGAACTGCGCTGTGATGTTCGAGGAGACCCTGAACAACAAGCAGTTCATTCAGGGCCCCGTGGCCATCAAGGGCGTAGACCTGGGCGAGGAGCTCAACGCCAAGCTGGAAGGCTTCATCACCGAGTGCGGCATGGTGGGCAACATGGACCAGCTGGCCGGCAACGGCGTGTATGTGTCTGAGGACGCCGGCACCTTCAAGGGCCTGTTCAATCAGCTGACCACCCAGGAGCTGACCTCCGATGAGTTCTTCGAGGCCATCCAGCCCCTGGCTCTCAAGAAGCTGGCCGACACCATCCAGGTGCAGAATTACGATCTGGACCCCGCGACCAAGGACGTGGCCAAGTAATCTCATAGTTCCATTTCATGAGGGCAGGACAGGATCTGTCTTGCCCTCCCTTCTTACAAAAATCTCTCTTCGGGGCCCATGGGCTTCGGGGAGAGACGGGAGGTGAGGCGTCATGTCCGCTTCGGTAAAGCCCAGGAGGGAAAAAATCCGGTTCAGCATATACCCCTACCTGTTCATCGCGCCGACCATCATACTGGTGGCCATATTTTCCTACTACGCCTTTTTCAGCGGGCTGTACAATTCCTTCACGGACTACAGGCTATTGAACCGGGAAACCCAGTTTATTGGATTTGACAATTACAAGGTGCTCTTCAGCGCGGACGGGGCTGTGTTCTGGCAGTCGTTCGGCCGCCAGGCCTTCATCACGTTTTTTGGGGTGCTTCACGCCATTTTCTGGCCGCTTCTCACTGCGGAGCTTTTGTTTTTCGTGCGGCACAAAAGAGTGGCCAATACCATAAAGTCCATGTTCGTGATGCCCATGCTGGTGCCCGGCATCGTGGTGACGCTGATCTGGCGATTCTTATACAATAAATCCTTCGGCTTTAATTCCCTGCTTGGCGCAGTGGGTCTTGACATCCTGAAGCATGACTGGATGAAGGAACCGGCCACGGCCATGTTCTCCGTGATCTTCATGGGGTTCCCCTACGTGTCCGGCCTCAACTTCCTGATTTTCCACTCGGCGGTCAACAACGTGGGGCAGGATCTGTATGAAGCCGCCGTCATCGACGGTGCCAACAACTGGCAGGTGGCCTGGCGGATCCACGTGCCCAACGTGACCGGGTACATCAGCGTCATCGCCACGCTGTCCTTGATCGGCTCCCTGTCCGGCTTCGGCGCGATTCTGGCCACCACCAACGGCGGGCCCGGCAATACCACCATGGTGCCGTCACTGCTGATGTACAGAGTGGCCTTTACAGACGGCCGGTTCGGCTACGCGTCGGCCATGGCCGTGATCATCATGATCATCATACTGATACTCACCGCCATCCAGCGCAAAGTGGTAAAGGGAGGCGACTGACATGCGGATAAAGAAGGGTCCGGGATACTTTTTCTCCCGCCTGGTGCTGCTGGCGCTGCTTGTTTGCACCTTCTTCCCCTTTGTGATGATGATCAACATGTCCATCAAAAAGAATGTGCAGATCAAGCTCCATTTTCTGGCCTGGCCCGCGCCGGATCAGATATACTGGCCCAACTTCACGGAGGCGTGGAATTTCGTCAAATACCCCATTTGGAATTCCCTGCTGATCTGCTTCGTATCCCTGTTCTTCATACTGGTGATGGT